>CALEVL010000169.1 GCA_937924675.1 uncultured Ignavibacteria bacterium
ATTCTATCGGGGGTTCAAAAGAAAGCGGAAATGATTTTATTCTATGTAAATGGTTTGAACAAACTGATTTCTAACTGAAACGTTTTGGACAGATGTGGAAGTGATTAATGTTCTGTTGAAAATTTAAAATTGAAATAATCTCATATATTGAGTAGTTTACTGAAACAAATTTATGAACTTACCGGAGGATAACAGCAATGGCAATAATGATCACTACAGAGTGTATTAACTGCGGAGCTTGCGAGCCGGAATGTCCCAATACGGCAATTTATGAAGGTGGTGTTAACTGGACTCTTAGCGGAAATACTTACGGGGAAGACAATCCTGCACCATCGGGTGCATCGGGATTTTACTCAAAGGAATATTTTTATATTGTACCTGATAAATGTACTGAGTGCGTGGGCTTTCATGATGAACCTCAGTGCGCTTCAGTTTGTCCGGTTGATTGCTGCGTACCGGATCCAAACCATGTTGAAGATAAGGATACATTACTGAAAAGGAAAGAATACCTTGATAGCTTAGGAAGGTAATTCTGTCTGATTAATTTGTTTCTGCAGCCGGCCGGATATTCTGACCGGCTTCTTTTTTTGTATCTAAAGGATGCATATCTATTTCCACTTCTTTAGTATCCGTTGTTTTAGCGGGCACATCTGTCAGTTCAATCTGAGCCGCTTCAGCAGATGCAATGGCACGCTCAGGATTTGATTCAGCACTTATGTCATTTGAAGAACCTATGCCGGCAAATTCGGGATTTCCTTCGGCAGCAATTTCATTGGCGGAATCCTGTACTGATAATTCCTCCTCGTGTGCAAATATCTTCTTGTATCCAATGAGTATCAATAAAAATCCAAGTGTTACAGAGATGTCAGCTATATTGAATATTGGCCAAGAATAGATAGTCTTACCAAATATGGTAAAGTTCGGGAAATCAAAATGGATAAAATCCACAACCCTCCCGTAAAAATACGGTGCGTAATCATATATCTTGCCATAAAAGACTCTGTCAATCAGGTTGCCAATTGCCCCTCCGAGAATAAGAGCAAGCGATAGTCTGAGCAGCAGACCTTCATGCCTGTTCTTGTATAGAAAAAATATGAGCAATAAAGTCGCGAAAATTGTGAACAAAGACAGAAATAACTTGCCTCCTATCTGAAGTCCAAAAGCCATTCCGGGGTTTTCAATGAATGTGAACTTAAAGAAATCTCCAATTACAGGTATTGAAGATTGGTAAGGCATTCCCTGAAATTCAATCCCAAGAAACGGAATTCTAATTCCCTTTACGTAAAGCTTCGTTACCTGATCAAGCAATACGATCAAGAATGTTAAGATTAGTACGTTCAATCTATTATGAGCTTCTTAAGTTCTTGCATTCAATACAATGCGTTGTAATTGGCACTACTTCTAGTCTTTCCTTTGGGATTAGCGGACATGTTCTGCACAAATTCTTGGGCTCATCTCTGCAGTCAATGCAAATACCGTATGTACCCTGATCTATTCTGATCAATGCATCCTGAAGATATCCAAGATATTTTTCATCCCTCTGAACAAACATATAGTTCTTTTCTCTTTCCATTTCATCCGTTCCCTGCTCTGCCATGTGTGAGGCATAAGTAAGATTGTCTCCTTTGTATTCTCCTGATTCATTGTCAACTAAGGCTGCCATATTCGCTCGGGCGCTTTCAAGAATCGATTTCTGTTCTTCCAGAATTAAATTTCTGAAATGCTTCAACTCGGCAATTGTGTATTTAACTTTCTTGTTCTTTGGCATTTTCTTGGGTGCAGGTTTAATATGAACTATATCCGATTTGGTTGCCGGCATGGGTTTCCTAACCAAAGCTTTTCCTGAAACATTCCTTGAAACAGATTCTTTTGTAGTTTTTTTTGCTGCTATATTTTTAGCAACGGCTTTTTTGGCTGCAATCTCTATAGCCGGCTTCCTTACAGCTGCTTTCTTAACAGCAACATTCTTGATTGCTGATTTCTTTAAGGGCTTCTTTGCTGAAGACTTCTTAACTACTTTTTTTGTTACTGCTTTTTTTAAGGACTTCTTAACAACAGCTTTTTTAATTGCTCTTTTCACAATTGCCTTTTTAAGTGCTTTTTTAATAAGTGTTCTTTTGAGAATTTCTTTCAGAAGTGCCTTCTTCGCCGCTTCTGTCATTACGGAATTTTTAAGCGCATTATCAAGCAGAGTTTTCTTGGCGGCATCTGACAAACCGGCTTTCTTGCTAATTTCATTTATTAGTGCCTTCCTGGCAGATTCTGACATGACCGAGTTCTTAACAGATTTTCCCTTAAGGGCCTTCTTCGCTAATGTCTTAAGAGTTGGGTTGCCTTTTGTGGTTTTCTTCACAAATGTCTTCCCTGATCCTTTCCTCGCAGTTATTTTCTCTGACTGCTTCTTCGGTGCCGGTTTTCTGGTATTTACTTTTGCCGTTTTAGACTTTGCTTTGGCCATTTATTTCACCTCCTATAGTTTCTCAGTTAGATTAATTCTCTTTGTTTATGAAAATTTTAAATGTCTGACCGTTAATTTCTGATTCAAGATAATCAAATTCATTTTCATTTGAATAATCGACAGAACTGCTCATGGTCTCCTTTAATATGTATTCAAGGTTCTTGGAAATTGTTGACTTTATAGTTTCAGGCGCATCTATGTGCAATCGAACAACATCGGTTATCTCAAAATTACCTGAACGCCTGAAATTCTGCACTCTATTAATGAATTCTCTTACTATGCCTTCTTCAATAAGTCCATCATCAAGCTGAGTGTCCAATGCAATCGTGATGTCATCATGCGATTCTACAATCCATCCTTCTATATTTTCAGTGAAAAGCTCAACATCTTCTCTTGATATGTCAAACTTGCCTGCCTTGGTAACTCCTTTTGTCTCGAGTTCCCTGATCTCTGAAGACCCAATGGCAGCAATTGCCTTCTGAACTTCCTTAACATCCTTTCCAAATTTTGGTCCGATTGACTTAAAGTTTGGCTTTGCCTTCTTTACAATTATGTCCGAATCTCCTTCAATGATGTTCAGCTCCTTTATGTTGACCTCTTCGAGCACTATACTCTTGATGTTAAGAAGCATTTCTTTTTCAGTGTCATTAAGAACAGGAACAAGCAGTTGTCTTAGAGGTTGTCTTACTTTGAGATTGTTCTTCACTCTCACGGATCTTGCTAAATAGACTATGTTTTGTGCAAGGTGCATTTCCTTTTCTAATCTATCATCAATTACGTTCTGATCAAAATTAGTGAATTCAGACAGGTGAATAGATTCGTCTTCGCCTGTCAGCGACATATAAAGTCTGTCTGACAAGAATGGTGAGAACGGTGCGATCATTTTCAGCAATTCAATAATTACTTCGTGGAGGGTCTGGTAGCCATGGAGCAAATCCTTTTGTCCGGCAGGATTTCTGAATCGCTTTCTGTTTCTTCTCACATACCAATTGGAAAGCTCATCAATTGCAAACTCTTGAACGAGTCTTGCAGCCTTGGTAATATCATATTCATTCATCAATTCAAAATATTCTTTCTTCAGAGAATTCAATTTTGAAATGATCCACCTGTCAGTTGTTTCTCTCTCGTGAACATCTGTCAATTTATCTTCACCATATTCGAAATCAACAAGTTCAGAATATATGAAATAGAATCTTACAGTATTGATAACTGTATCAAAGAATTTATTCTGGATCTCAACAAGATCTTCTTCATCAAACAATTTCGAATTACCCACAGGCGATGATGAAATCAGATACCATCTCAAAACATCTGCCCCGTATTTTTTCATCATCTCAAACGGATTGACAACATTGCCTAATGACTTACTCATCTTCTTCCCGTTCTTGTCGAGTATCATTCCATTGACAATCAGATTCTGATAAGCCGGCCTGTCAAACAGAAATGTGCCGATTGCATGAAGTGAATAGAACCAACCCCTTGTCTGATCAAGTCCTTCGGAAATAAAATCTGCCGGATAGTTCTTATCAAACAGTTCCTTATTCTCAAACGGATAGTGATGCTGGGCGAATGGCATTGAACCGCTGTCAAACCAACAGTCAATGACCTCCTTGACCCTCTTCATCGGCGTGCCGTCTTTCGATCTCATTACGATGTTATCTATGTACGGCTTGTGAAGATCGAGGGAATCATCATCTTTATATACATCGCTGAAATTTTCAGCTCTTTGCTTCAGCTCTTCAATTGAACCGATTATCTCATAGATCTCCTTGCCGCTTTCATCATTATAGGTCCATATCGGAAGGGGAGTTCCCCAGAATCTGTTCCTGGAAATTGCCCAGTCACGGTTTTCTTCAAGCCAATTACCAAATCTTCCTGTACCAAATGTTTCAGGATTCCAGTTTATGGAATTGTTCAGCTCGATCATCCTTCCTTTGTAAGATGTAGTATTGACAAACCATGAATCAGTTGCATAATACATCAAAGGCACATGATGCCTCCAGCAATGTGGATATGAGTGAACGAACATTTCTTTTCTGTAGAGTCTTCCGTCTTTCTTAAGTTCTGCAATTATTTCTGCATCCGCGTCCTTGAAGTTCATACCCTTAAATGGTGTTACTGATTCTATGAACTTTCCGTCTTTACCTACTGCCTTGAATACAGGCAAAGAATATTTCAAGCCTATCTGATAATCATCTTCACCGAAGGCGGGAGCTATATGCACAATCCCCGAACCGTCTTCCATAGTTACAAAATCTCCGGCTGTTACAAAGAATGCTTTACCTTCCGGCTTCAGATATTTTAGCAGTTGTTCATATTCTGTTCCCTCAAGCTCAGTGCCATCAATCTCTTCGTCAATAGAATATTCCTCATTTATTACTTCCAAACGGGCTTTTGCCAGTATCAGCTTATCTCCCTTTGCAGAAGTAATCTTTACATACTTATCTTTTGGATTTACAGCAAGTGCAGCGTTTGAAGGCAATGTCCATGGAGTGGTAGTCCATACTAGAAAGTCATAATCCTCGTGCGGACCGGAAATTATTCTGAACTTAACATACACAGAAGGATCCTTCAGATCCTGATAACCCTGTGCAACTTCATGTGATGATAAAGGAGATTCACATAATGGACAGAATGGAAGAATCTTGTAACCTTTGTAGATCAGTCCTGCATCAAAAAATTTCTTTAATGCCCACCAGACAGATTCAATATACTCATTGTGAAATGTTATGTAAGCATTCTCCAGGTCGATCCAGTAACCCATGCGGGATGTGAGCTCTTCCCACTCTTTCAGATACTTGAATACAGAATTCTTGCATTCTTGATTGAATTTTACCTCGCCAAATTTCTCAATATCAGCTTTTGACTTAATGCCTAAAGTTTTTTCCACTTCCACTTCAACAGGTAGTCCCTGTGTATCCCAGCCGGCTTTTCGTTCAACTTTGTAGCCCTGCATAGTCTTGTACCTGCATACAAGGTCCTTGATTGTTCTGGCCAGAACGTGATGAATCCCGGGAAGGCCATTTGCTGTGGGAGGACCTTCGTAAAAAGTGAATGCTTTTCCGGAATCTTTTTCGTCTATACTTTTTCTGAATGTTTCATCTTTTTGCCAGAATTCAAGTATTTCCTTTTCAAGCTCCGGTAGAAATATGTTATCGGGTAGCTTCTTTGCCATCTATAAAATAAAAGAAAGCAAAGTAAGGAAATGCGCTTATACTTTCAATGAATTATCCGGCTTTTAGGGAGTTTTATAAACAGTGCTGTACAAAATGATTCTCCACAACGAAAATTGTATCGAAAACAAGCTGTAAAGTTAAGAATTTTTCGATTCGGAAAAAACAACCCGCCTGCCTGTCATACTGCCTCCTGATTTGAAAATGTATGATGGCAGACAGGCCTTCGTATAATTGCCGTTAAAAAAAATGTGAGCAATGGCGAAGCCTGCCCGGCATCGATTATAAAAATGCAAAGAGTGTGAGGCAGACGGGCAAGAATTTTTGTTTGACGAAGCCCGGCAGTGTTCTTCTGTCGGGCGAGGAGTTAAATTCTTGCAGCCATTGCGAACAATTTTTAGGC
>CALEVL010000170.1 GCA_937924675.1 uncultured Ignavibacteria bacterium
GCAGACAACCCCGAAGGGGTGACAAGATTATAGAAGCAGATAGATATGCAGCCAAACCCCGAAGGGGTGATTTGATTATAGATTCAAAACGATGAACATACAAACCCCGAAAGGGGGCACATTCTTGGGATTGAATTGATTTTCTCCGCCTCTTTCCCAAATTTGTAAAAAAACAGCGGCAAAAATGAAATCGAAACTACTCATACTGCTCGGCATTATTCTTTTCGCCGGGATCACTCTTCTGCTCTCCATTGGAATAGAAAAAACCAGAACCGTTCCGAAAGAAAAATCATCCAATAAGAAATCCGGAGAAGTGATTGAAACAAATAAGGAAAACAGGAAAGCTTCCGGCGCAATGGAATCAATGCAGTGGCTGAGCGAAATCCGCGCATTCCCGGAGCGGGACATACCCGAAGATAAATTCTATCAGGCATTCGAATATTCAAAAGCAAATCTCCAGGCAATCAACGAACGTGATGATCTCGGACAATGGAGATCTATCGGTCCCGACAACATAGGCGGCAGAAGTCTATGCCTCGCCGTTCATCCTGTTGATACAAATGTGATATTTATGGGCTCGGCTTCCGGCGGACTGTGGAAATCAACTACCGGCGGAACCGGCGCAGCGGCATGGACACTGATCAATACCGGCTATCCTTCATCGGCAGTTAGCTCTATCGCAATTGATTCCGCAAACCCGAACATCATGTACATCGGCACAGGCGAGAACTACGGCTATCAGTATTCGGAGAACGGCCTGGATGTGAGAGTGACACGCGGCATGTACGGCATCGGAATTCTCAAAACAACCAACGGCGGACAAACATGGACAAAGTCACTCGACTGGGCTTACAACAGTAAATCAGGCGTATGGCGTGTGCTCATTAATCCAAAAAACAGGAACATTCTCCACGCGGCTACGAGCGAAGGAATATACAGATCTAACAATGCCGGCGGAAGCTGGTCGCAGATGCTGAATTACAAAATGGTGATGGACCTTGAACTGAATCAATCCGACACAAGCGTTCTTTATGCATCCATCGGGAATCTCACAAACAATGTTCCGCTCACAGACAAAGGCATTTACAAAACAACCAACGGCGGCATCAACTGGACAAAACTTTCCGGCGGACTTCCCGCTAACTGGTCCGGCAAGGCAACGATTGAACTCTACAAAGGCAATCAGGATTTTGTGTATGCAAGCGTTCCGAATGATTTTTCTTACGTCGGATATTTCAAGAGCACTAATGCCGGCGTGAACTGGTCACAGCTCAGCACTTCTGTACCTATCGGCAATCAGGGTTGGTATAATAACGGCCACATCGTAAAATCAAATGACCCTAATACAATTCTTGTTGGAACGATAAATGTAGAGAAGTCAACCAACGGCGGATCATCATTTACCACCAAGTCAGATTGGAGCGCATGGATAGAAGGAGCAACGCCTGCGGGCGAACCCGAAGGACCGGCAAATTTTGTCCATGCAGATGTTCACTACTACGCGGAGAATCCCAAAGACGCAAACAAACTATATGTGATCACTGACGGAGGACTTTACAGGTCAAACAATTACGGCGAAACATTTTTCTCATGCAACGGCGGATTTGTGACAACGCAATTTTATGCAAGCTTTGCCAACTCATATCAAGACTCGATATTCTGTCTCGGTGGATTGCAGGATAACCGCTCTGCATTTTATCAGGGAACAGCATCATGGTACAAGACATTCTTCGGCGACGGAATGAGTTGTGCAATCAACTCACAGAACGACAACATCTGTTATACTGAATACACAAACGGCTCGATCAACAGATCAAACGACGGCGGAGTGTCGTGGTCGGGCATCTCGCCTCCCGGCGCGGGAAATACGAACAACTACTGTTTTGTTGCTCCGTTCATTTCGTGTCAGTCAAATCCGCAGGTGATGTATGTCGGCGGAGTTTCGATCTACAAATCCATTATGGGCGGCGCAAGCTGGCAGGGACCTTACGGCACAACTGTATTTACGGGTGGAAAGATCTTGTCCATTGCATCATCCGCAACGAGTGTTGACACAGTTTACTGCGGCAATACTGCAGGAAAAGTTTTCCGATCAGTGAATGCCGGTGTGAACTGGACGAACATCACATCAGCATCAATGCCCAACAGGTATGCAACAGACATGCACGTAAACACAAGTAATTCAAGAGAGGCATTTGTGACTTACGGAGGATTCGGTTCGCCGCATGTTTACAGAACTTCCGATGGCGGAACTACGTGGACAGACATTTCCGGAAATCTTCCTGATGTGCCTTGCCACAGCATTGTTGCCGATCCCGTCTATCAGCAGAATATTTATGTGGGCAATGATCTCGGAGTTTATGTAACCACCAACGGCGGCGCTGCATGGAATGAGTACTTGACCGGAATGCCTTACTCGCTCGTGTTTGATCTTACGGTTGTATATCCCAACCGCAGCATCCGCGCAACGACTCATGGAAACGGAATCTTCGAGAGAAAACTTTTGCAGAATCCGGTGAATGTTTCCGGCGGAACTGAGTTGATTGCCAATGACTTTGAATTGTATCAGAACTATCCCAATCCTTTCAATCCGTCCACGAAGATCAGTTACAAGTTACAGTCCGCAAGTTACATCGAGTTGAAGGTATATGACATCACCGGTAAGTTCATCACATCACTTGTGAATACGAATCAGAACGCGGGAAGTCACGAGGTTGAATTCAATGCGGTTGATCTTTCAAGCGGAGTTTACTTTTATTCACTAAGTGTTGACGGAAGGCAAATGGATGTGAAGCGTTTGACTTTGATGAAGTAGATTGTCATTACTGAATTTGTGGCGTCAGGACTTTCCTGCCTGCAGCAGGCGGGCCTGCCTGGCGTCAGACAGGCGTCCTGACGCAATTAGTTCACTTGTGTCGGGACGAAAGTCCCGACACCACAGTAAAAGCCACAGAGTGGCAGGCAGATGGATGTGAAGCGTATGACTTTGATGAAGTAAATTGTCATTACTGATTTTGTGGCGTCAGGACTTTCCTGCCTGCAGCAGGCGGGCCTGCCTGGCGTCAGACAGGCGTCCTGACGCAATTAGTTCACTTGTGTCGGGACGAAAGTCCCGACACCACAGTAACTTTTACCGACTTGTGATGAGTCCGCCTGCCTGGCACAATGACGGGTCGACCCAATTGAATTCGACTGATTTTGGAGCGGTGAAGAAGTTTGTTGTGCCGAAGTGAACTGCACTGCTCGATCCAATCTATAACAGATTTGAATTCAGACGAACGCATTAACAATTTGTTTTTTGGATTTTTTTTTGCATTTCAATAACCCGCCGACCCTTGTAGTTTGCACTAACTTTAGCAAGATGCTATGAAAGTATTGCTTACACACATCATTCTGCTTCTTACCTCATTTACTCTTACCGCACAGACAATTACATGGCAGAAAGTTTACGGTGATAGCAATATTGATTACGGATACTCGATTGTGCAAACGCCTGATGATGGGTACATCGCGGTTGGGCGCAAAAGAATCGGAACTACAAACTATGTCTATGCGATGAGTCTAGATTTATTCGGGGATACGATTTGGACGAAAGTATTTGCGGGATATTCTGCACGTCAAATTGAGGCCTTAAGCAATGGAACCTTTTTAATCAGGTGTGGGAGAGGATACAACTACTATTGTATAGATGTCAATGGAAATATTGTTTGGACTAAACCAGACTTGGGCGATGGAATAGGAATCATAACAAGCTCCGGCTTCAGTACATATTACGAAGGATATATGAGAAAATTTGACAACTTAGGAAAGTTAGTTTATCAAAGGGATTTTGCAAACTTAATTGATAGTGGGCGTATTATCAGTTTTGGAATCAATTCAAGGGGCGGCATCACTTTGGTTGCCTGCAGATCTTACTTTTGCAATTCTCATTCTTCTGTAATCATAAATACTGATACTAACGGCCAGTATTCATCTCACTATAAGTTCAGCGACATTACACCGCTAAGTAATATGGTACCTGTAGAGAATATGTCAATAGTAGCTGCAGGAGGGGGGACTTATCTTGCAAAGTATGACTCCACCGGATTAATATTGTGGAGAAAGAACTTCGACATTGGACCTCCGGAGGCTTCAGATGTAACTTCGTTGATTCGAACTTCGGACAAGGGATATGTGATCTCAGGATGGTATCACAATGGTGATTACAATTTTTATGCAAGATTATTAAAGACAGATTCCTTAGGCAATGAGGAATGGAGAAGGCTGTTTGGATTTGGAGACCATGATGAAGTTTATTGCGTGAGGCATACTTCGGATTCCGGATTTATTTCAATTGGTATACGAGATAACTATCAACTTGGAGACGTATATATGATAAAGGCTGACAAGTTAGGTTACGCCAACCCGCCTGTGCATATATTGAATCAATTAAGCAGCTTTAATGCAGAAGAACCTCGCATTTATCAAAATTTTCCAAATCCGTTTAATTCCGAATCAATAGTGAAATTCTATTTGCCTGAACAAACTACAGTGAGATTCGATCTGTATGATTTAGCAGGACATAAGCTAAGAGGATTTGAGAATTGCAATTTTCGGAAAGGAATGAATTTTATCTCCCTAAGAAGTGAAGGACTTGCATCAGGAGTTTATTATTTAAAAATGGTTGCCAGAGACCTTTCGAAAACAGTAAAGGTGGTATTAATCAAATAGTATCAAATGATACTAACTAAAAATGATTTAGAAATTTTTAAACAATTTCCCGAATATGAATAACTACAGCATTTTTTGTTTGTTGATGATGTGTATTATCTTCTTATCAGTTTCCAAAATCAGTGCAAATAATCCAAATTGCGAACTTTATATTAACAATCGCATTAGCGGAAAAAACCTCTATATCAGATTCTATCCGGTTAGTGCAGTATTCAATGGAGATGCTCACAGTAACATTCTACACACAAAGTATTCTTTGCACTCTCAAGATTATCCAAATGGAGTATCTCGAAAATTGGAGAATGGTTCAAATGATATATTCCATATAGTAGGTTTGGATGGGTTTGCTCTCGAAAATCGGAGTCAATACCCTGGTTACTATGAACTAAAACCAGATACAACAACATATGGCAATTATACTAATTGGATATTGCTTGGACATGATGCCCATCAAAATGGAGACCTTGACGGATTGTATGGCTATGGAAAGTATGTCTTTGAATTATGGATTTGGGATGCAGATAGTTCAAAAATGGACTCTTGTATTTCAATTCCAATTGACTGGCTCGACTTTAACTATCCTTATTCTAACGGTTCACAAGATCTATTTTTGAAGATATACAGCTTGTCACCATTGTACATAACATTCAGATGGTCGGCAACTGTTGACGGAGATGAACTTCCTCTATTCGGCTCTGGCAGTCCACCTTACAACGGCGGCATTCAGGTTTACAAACAATATCACAGATATGTCAACGGGCAATGGGAAGGGTATAACCTGAACGGCGAGTATCCACCGTCGAAAGGTAATTCCCTACAAGTCCGTATACTATTCCCAGACATGACAGCTCCGGTAGATTCCTTGGTAATCTTACAATTGACACAAGCGTATCAACCTTGTCCGAACTTCACAATGAACATACAGAATTGATCTTTAATGAAAACACATTTCTCAGAATCAACACTAACGATACTTTAACGCTTGCAACTCCAGAACTTCCTTCAGCGGGAAATGTGTCTTTGATAATGAAGCCGGCTTCAAGATTATCACTTGCCGGAACACTTATTGTTGAAGACAGAAATGTGCTGAGACTGAAGTACAATAGCGCTGTAAGATTCTTCCCGGGTTCGGCAATTGTGATCAGGCAGGGAGCAGTTTTCTGCAATGAAGGCGCGGAGATGGACGGTCCGCCGCATATTTATTATTCTAAAGGACAGCATCTTGCATGTGAATATACAAATGATATTGCAGATAGTGACAGCGCAACGGTTGTTCTCGATTCTGCAACTCTCTCATTTCCCGACAACTTCACGCTTCATCTTAAAGGAAAAGAGACAGCGCTTATCGTCAGCCCGGGATCAAAACTTTTGTTCGGAGAGAATTCAGGAATAGTGTGTGACAGCGGGGCCAGACTAATCGCAAACAACGCAATGTTCGC
>CALEVL010000171.1 GCA_937924675.1 uncultured Ignavibacteria bacterium
AGACTCAATGACAATCAGGGTAAATCATTTCAATGACTTGGATGACACTACATACAGTGGCTTTTACATTGAGAAATTTGATGTTCCTATGCTTAATGTTTCAGGTAGCTTGTCTGACTCCGCCGGCCTGAACTTCGGCCGACCCGGCGCCGGGCTGGGAATAGACAATTGCAAGGTTGACTTCAAAATCTACTGGCATGGGCTTGTTGAGGTCTGGTTCGACAAGCTGATTGTTGACGATGAGTGGGCTGATAACTTATACAAAGGAGTTTATGACCGTCGCATCCGTGATGAAGCTGAAAGACTCGGCAGTTCAATGGTGTTCTTTGTAGATGAACTCGTAAGCTCAAATGCACATGCCACAAAGTATGTCAAAGATAAGCTCAAGAGTTACAATCCCGATTCAAAGCTTATGTTTGCCTTGTCAAACAATCTCAATCATCACTCTCACAGAAATGATGAGACAAGAAGCAAGGTCTTGTTCGATATTGTGAAACCGGATATAGTTTGTCTTGACGATCATGTGTTTCAGGTGGATCCGGACTACAAGATATATCTCCCAAACAATGCTGAGCAGTATGATGCAAGAATTCCTGCCGGATGGAAGGAGTCTGCAGATACATACAACAATCGTCTTCAGGCAAATGCATTCGGCAGCAGAAATGAACTTGCCGTGCCTTATCAGGGTACTTTCATTTACCAGTTAACAAAAATCAGGGACGACCTCAGACAGATCTCACCCACAACAAAGTTCTTCCTTCAGCCGCATCTTCATTCATGGACAAAGGTGGTTAACAACATCTTTCAGGAAGGTTTCGGATTCAGGGAGCCGACAAATCAGGAGATACAGGCACAGGGCATGATAGCAATTGCTCACGGTGTGGAATCGCTGAGCTGGATCAATTATCACAGCGACACTACAACAAATATCAATTCGCCCGGAAATCCGGTCCAGTATTTTTTCAACTACGGGTTAAGAAACTTTGATCATACAAAGAGAGAGTCAAACATCATTGGACAAAACAAGTGGGAATATGTCAAGGCAATGAACCTGAAACTGCTCCACTGGAAACCAACGCTTGATTCAATCACCTGGCAAAACGGCTATTCTGTTGATACCGAAGGAACGGGGCATGAATACATCAGCGACATAAGAAGCATACAAAGAGATCCGGCTCCTCCGCATGAGTTCGTTCTTGACGACGGGACAAAATACTGGGAGATGGGATTCTTCACTCCTGACAAAACCAGCGACAGAAGCAGATACTTCATCATGGTCAACAGAAGGTGCGTGCCTGATATAAATCAAACCGGAGATGTGCGGCAACTGAAGATCAAATTCGACTCTGCACAACTCTCAGGCTTTAATAACTGGAATATTACCGAACTTGACTCCAATCACACTGTAGCAACTTTCGACAAAAGGTCAGGCTCATATATTGACTTCGAATTATTTCAGCCCGGCGAAGGCAAACTATACAAACTCGCACCGGTGATGCAGGAAGGCGGAATACTAA
>CALEVL010000172.1 GCA_937924675.1 uncultured Ignavibacteria bacterium
ATGATCTTAACAATGCCAACAACAGCAAGTCAGCTCTATTGCTTGCAAATCCCGATACATACAGATATGCTGATTCTGTCTGCTGTAACTCCGCAATAGCTTACACTCAAACCGGCTCATTTCTAAACAAGTACAGAATGAACGGTACGGGGCAGATAACTAAAGTCAGGATAAAGGTTTACAATGATCCGGTTAATAATGCAGGACAAATATATTACGGAGTTGTTCTTGATGCCGCCGGAAATCTTCTTGGCAGGTCAAAAGATTTCAAGCTGAAGGCATCGGATGCAAACACATTCATAACATTCAACATAACTGATCCTAAACCTATTCTTCTTTCCAATTCTGAATTCTATGCAGGAGTTCTTCAAACTATGAACATTGGTGATTTATCCTTTGCATTGTCCACAAACTCAGAATACAATCTTCCTGCAAGACCAAAGGGAAGTTATTTTGCAGATGCAGGTCCTGTAGGGTCAAACCTCGTTCCCACCGAACTGAATTATAACTTAACAGACTTTATGATAGAAGCCGTTGTTTCACCTCAGCTAAACGTAGATGTAGGAGTGTCTGACATAGGTCTGAAGTTTGAGCAGTACTTCAATACAAATACAGTAAGTCAGCAAGGCAAGGTCTTCAACTCCGGAGCAACCAATGCAACATTCAACGTCACAAGAACCATTTCTCCCGGCGGGTATGTCAGCACAAGGACTGTTTCAAATCTCGCTCCGGGATCAAATGCAGTCGTTACGTTTGATCCATGGACCTTCTCGGTCAGCCCGACATTTCAGTACACGGTCAGAGATTCTGTAATACTTTTCGGAGACGGTAACCTTACTAACAATGCAATGACTGAGTCATTGACACCGAGAATTGCCAAACAACTCTGCGTACTCTGGCAGACACCAGCAGATCGAGACAGTCTGATAAGAGCAATCAATGCCGACGGCAGGTTTGCAAACAATTTCGATACTGTCAGAATAAACTTTACAGGTTCACTTCGTCCCTGGAAAATTGTATTCGGTCTTTTGAAAAACGGCGGAGACTATTCATCCTGGATGAGGGATTCGATGAAATCATATCTTGACAATTCAACGCCTCTGAACAAAAAATCATTGATGTTGTTTGGGGACGTGCTTCAACTCTTCAATGATCCTATCGGATATTTTGCAAGCCCGGAAGACTCTGTATTTTTCAGACAATATCTTAAGGCAATGACAATAAATAATGACTGGGTCGGTTCCGTGCCTGCCAGCGGAAACAGATTCAGAGGAGTCGGAGCATTCTCCGGAATATCTCAGGATTCTCTCTATGTTGAAAATCCATACCAGCCCGGTTTTATAAAGGCTGTCAACGGCGGAACTTCCGCCTTCAAGCCAAGGACGATCTCTTCAAACGACAACGATTCCAGCAATGCGGTTTGTTTCTTTGGAGCAAATTACAATTCCTTCCTGATGACAAACAGATTCTCAAATCTTCGGGCGACTGCCGGTTCGTCGCTATCGCTTGGGCAGTTCAATGTCTATGCGAGAATCATTGACTGGATTCAAGGCATCTCTACTTCAAGCACATTGAATCTGACGGCATACCCTGAAGGATTCTACAATGCAGGATCCAACCTGATGACACCGGATACAGTAAGAGTTATTCTAAGAAACTCATCCGCGCCTTATGCCGTAGTTGAATCTGCCAAAGCATTATTGAGTGCAACGGGAACAGTCGCACTCACATTCAACAATGCAGCAAACAACACTCCATATTTCATACAACTGATTCACCGCAATTCGATTGAGACTTGGAGTGCATCGCCGCAGAATTTTACAGGAGGCGTTTTGAACTTCAGCTTCGCGTCATCCTTCTTGCAGGCATTCGGTAATAATTTGATTCAGATAGACAACTCACCTATACGGTTCGGGATTTATGGCGGTGATACAAATCAGGACGGCACAGTTGATGCAACGGATGTCAGCGCGATTGACAACGATGCTGCAAACTTTGCTGGCGGCTACATGGCAACGGATCTGACGGGTGATGAATTTGTTGATGCTACTGACTTCGCAATAGCAGACAACAACGCGGCGAATTTTATATCTACTGTAAGACCTTGAAGATCAATTAGGAATTGAGGATTCATCTGCATTAGAATTCCACTCCGCCCACAAATAAATTTGTGGGCTGGGTGTTAGGGATAACTCTTCCATTGTTTCAAGCCACTCATCCCACAACTTCAGTTGTGGGTGTAATATGTTGTGGGCGCCCGTAATACGATGTTTGCCATACTCAGCCCACAAATAAATTTGTGGGCTGGGTGCTGGGATAACTTTCCAATTGTTTCAATCCACTCAGCCCACAACTTCAGTTGTGGGCGTAATGCGTTGTGGGCACTCGTAATAT
>CALEVL010000173.1 GCA_937924675.1 uncultured Ignavibacteria bacterium
GAGCACTTCCTTGGTAAGGAAGAGGTCACCGGTTCAATCCCGGTCATCAGCTCAAAAAGTTTTTAACATACTACTCCCTCCGAATTCACTCAAGAGAGGTTTAGAAAAAAGATAACAATTAATTCATCATGGCAAAAGAAGGTGCAAGAATAAAAATTAAGTTGGTAAGCGCTGAAGGTCCTAATAAAGGAAAATCAGTTTACGTTACAACTAAAAACAGAAACAACACGAAAGAAAGACTTGAAATGAAGAAGTATTGCAAGTGGACTAAGCAGCACATCCTTCACAAAGAAACCAAGTAATTTTATACGGGTGTAGCTCAATTGGTAGAGTAGCGGTCTCCAAAACCGTTGGTTGGGGGTTCGAGTCCCTCCTCCCGTGCGGAACGCAGAAAAATTTAAAAAGCGAATGAAAGACAAGATAATCAATTTTTTTGAGGATATTTACAAGGAGATGAAGAAGGTCTCCTGGCCCAAGAAGCCGGAGCTTATCGATTCAACTAAGATTGTCATTATTACAATGCTGATCTCTGCTGTTTTTGTTTATATTATTGACAAAGGTATCAGTGAACTGCTAAAAGCAATATTTTAAAAGAGATAATGGGTGATAGCGCAATTCCCGAAGAAACAGAAATGACAGATACCGAAAATTTAGATGCTGAAGCTTCTGAGCCTGAAGAAGAAGATCAAGGGAGTTTCAGGTGGTATGCTGTCAGGGTAATCTCAGGGCATGAAAAGAAAGTCAAGGTTTATCTTGATACTGAGATAAGGAATGAAGGTCTTGAGAGCAGGATAAGAAATGTTCTTATCCCGTTGGAAAAAGTATATGAAGTAAAGGGTGGAAAGAAAAGAGCTAAGGAAAAGAGTTTTCTGCCGGGTTACATTTTGCTGGAAGCCGATCTGGATGATAATATCAGGGATTTTATTTCAAAGACACCTTCGATCATCAACATGGTCGGGTCAAAGAGTGTTAAGGGAAAACGACTGGATATAACTCCTATCAAGTCCACTGAGATCAAGAGGATAAAATCGATCCTTAATGAGGAAAGTGTAGAAGAGAAGCTTGATGTGAATCTGAATGTTGGAGACCCCGTAAAAGTAACAAGCGGTCCTTTCAACAACTTCAGCGGAAACATACTCGAGGTCAATCTTGAGAAGTTGAAGGTAAAGGTAATGGTGAGCATTTTTGGAAGAAAGACACCGATCGAACTTGAAATAACACAGATAGAAAAAGAAAAATAGTTTAAAACAACCTTTTTATGGCAAAGAAAATAACAGGATTCATAAAGCTTCAGATACCGGCCGGTAATGCAACAATGGCTCCTCCGGTTGGACCCGCCCTCGGACAAAGAGGAGTAAACGGAATGGAATTCTGCAAGCAATTCAATGCAAGAACGCAGGAGAAAAAGGGTTTGATAATTCCGGTAGTTATCACAGTCTTTTCTGACAAATCGTTTACATTTATTACAAAGACTCCTCCGGCGGCAATACTTTTGTTAAGGGCAGCCGGAATTGAAAAGGGTTCCGGAGTTCCGAATAAGACAAAGGTCGGCAAGGTATCAAAGACGCAACTTCAGGAAATAGCTGAAACAAAGATGCCGGATCTCAATGTACACGATGTCAATGCTGCAATGAAGCTTGTTGCAGGTACGGCCCGCAGCATGGGAATTACCGTAGAAAACTAAATTTAATTTTCAATGAAGCTCACAAAGAAACAAAAAGAAAACGTAAAGGCGATTGACACTGCAAAAGAATACAGTATCAGCGAAGCAGTTTCAATTCTTAAGAAAGCCAAGAAGGCAAAGTTTGATGAGTCAGTGGATATTGCAGTGCGACTCGGAGTAGATCCAAAGCATGCAGATCAGGTGGTCAGAGGTACTGTTGCTCTTCCAAATGGTACGGGAAAGAGCGTTAGAGTATTGGTGATCGCCAAGCCTGAAAAGCAGGATGAAGCAAGGGAAGCCGGTGCAGAGCATGTGGGATTTGAAGATTATGTCAAGAAAATACAGGAAGGTTGGACAGACATTGATGTAATAATTGCCGCACCTGATACAATGAGTGAACTTGGAAAGATTGGAAAGATACTTGGTCCAAGAGGACTTATGCCGAATCCAAAGAGCGGTACTGTAACACCGAATGTAGGACAAGCTGTGAAAGAAGTTAAGGCTGGTAAAATTGATTTCCGTGTTGACAAGACAGGTATCGTTCATTCGATAATTGGAAAGCTTTCATTTGATGAGGTAAAGATACAGGAGAATGCTCAGGCATTTGTAAATATGATAGTGAAATTGAAACCTCCGGCGGCAAAGGGGATATACATAAAGAGCATTACGCTTTCAAGCACAATGGGTCCCGGAATAAAAGTTGACAAGAGTATGTCAGTTGTAAAAGTAGCTGCATAACATAAAGAAATTACGCACTCAGGTAATATATACCTGCCCCGCTTCAGGCAGGCAAAAAATGCAACGCACAATTAATCTAAAAGGTCCACAATGAACAAAGAGCAGAAAGTCAATGCAGTGAAGGAAATCAGGGAACTGATAGACGCTTCTGAGTCTATGTACCTGACTGATTTCACGGGGTTGACGGTTGAGCAAGTTAATGAGCTGAGGAAGGAGTTTTACAAATCTGAGATCAAGTACAAAGTTGTCAAGAACAGACTGACAGCCCGTGCACTTAAGGAATCAGGAAAATATTCCACTCACTTTGATCTGCTCAATGAAACTTTAAATGGCCCGACAGGTATTATTTTCACGTCGAAAGATCCGGTTGCACCGGCCAAGATCATCAAAAAATTTGCTGATAAAACCGAGAAACCTAAGCTTAAGCTGGCTATCGTTGAAAATGAGGTTTACGATTCGAAGCAACTGAACCAACTTGCATCTCTGGCTTCGAAAGAAGAGCTGATTGCAAGCATACTTGGTTCATTGGATTCACCCGCATCAGGCATTGTCGGTTCACTTAATGCCGTAATGAGGGATCTATTCAGTGTAATAGAAGAAGTGGCCAAGAAAAGAGCCGCTTAATTTTTAATAAATTTTAACAAAAAAGAGGTCAACAAATGTCAGTACAAGAAATTGCCGATAAGATTGGCGAACTTACATTAACTCAAGCTTCAGAACTTAAGAAGATCCTTGAAGATAAATTTGGTGTTACTGCAGCTGCTCCTATGATGGTAGCAGGCGGTGCTCCGGCAGCAGCAGCTCCGGCAGCAGAAGAACAAACTGAATTCACAGTCATTCTTGCAGATGCAGGTGCACAGAAGATCAACGTTATTAAAGCTGTAAAGAATGCAACCGGACTTGGACTAACAGAAGCCAAATCACTGGTTGAAAGCGCACCAAAACCTGTTAAGGAAAATATTTCAAAAGCAGATGCAGACAAGCTCAAAGCTGATCTTGAAGCTGCAGGTGCTAAAGTTGAAATTAAGTAATTCCTTCAACATCCATATATTTTACGTAATTTCTTTTCAAAAATTGCATAGTCCCGACAAGAATTCTGATGTCGGGATTATTCATTAAATTAACCGGGGGTTAAATAAATTGGAATCAAGAGAAGTTGATCTTGGATTGAAGCCGATAAGTGTGAAAAATGACAGACTCACGTTTGCCAAGACTCCGCTAGAACATGATCCACCTGACCTGCTAAAGGTACAGGTACAGTCGTACAAAGATTTTTTGCAGGAAGAAATACCTGCCAGCAAGAGAAAATCGCAGGGACTGCAAAAAGTTTTTGAAGATAACTTTCCGATAACAGATTCAAGGGAAACGGCCTTGCTTGAGTTTGTTGACTACTATCTTGAAAAGCCGCATTACTCCGTCATCGAATGTCAGGAGCAGGGGCTCACTTATGCTGTTCAGGTAAAGGCGAGGCTGAGACTTTCAACGAAGCCGAATACTGCAGCTAAGGAATATAACTATACAATTGAGAACGATGTTTATCTGGGAAACCTTCCCTATATGACACCAAGGGGAAGCTTTATTATTAATGGCGCTGAAAGAGTTATAGTCAGCCAGCTTCACAGGTCACCGGGAGTTGTGTTCAGTGAATCAATACATGCTAACGGAACGAAACTGTATTCCGCCAGGGTAATTCCTTTCAGAGGATCATGGGTTGAGTTTACAACCGATATAAATAATCTGCTTTATGCCTACGTTGACAGAAAGAAGAAATTCTATTTCTCCACTCTGCTAAAAGCGCTCGGTATAAATGAGAAGACGCAAATGCTTGATCTGTTCGGACTTGCAGAATCAGTGAAACTCAATGACAAGAATTATCTTGATTATGTTGACAGGATAGTTGTTGAAAATGTTGTAAATAAGGATACCGGAGAAGACACAGGCATTCCTGAGAATTCATTGCTCTCAGGCGAGCAGCTGTTAACTGCTGTTCAGTCAAAAGTGGGTGAACTCAGACTGAAAAAATTGAATATTACTGATGGCGAAGAAATAATCTTCAATACCATCATGAGTGATAATGATGAAAGTGAGCTTCTTGAAAAACTTCCAGAGACAACACCTACAAAGGAAAGGAAGTCTTCAAGCATGATTGAGTCAGAGAATGAAAGTGCCAGAAGCTATATTGAAAAACTATTTTTCAACCCGAAGAAATATGATCTCGGAGAAGTCGGAAGATATAAGATCAATTACAAGCTCAATACAGACATCGACAGGCATACAACAATCCTGACGCTTGAAGATATCGTAAATATTATTAATCATATCAGAGATCTTGTTGATAACAAGAAGGAAGTGGATGATATAGACCATCTTGGAAACAGAAGAGTCAGAACAGTGAATGAACAGTTATCTGCTCAGTTCTCACTCGGACTTTCCAGAATGTCCAGGACAATCAGAGACAAGATGAGCATACATGATGAAGAGAATCTGACACCTACCAGACTTATCAGCGCAAGACCAATAACCAGCGCGCTTGCTTCATTCTTCGGAACAAGCCAGTTGTCGCAGTTTATGGATCAGACGAATCCTCTTGCTGAAATGACTCACAAGAGAAGGATCAGCGCTTTAGGACCTGGCGGACTTTCGAGAGAAAGAGCAGGATTTGAAGTAAGAGACGTTCACTATACTCATTACGGAAGACTCTGCCCGATCGAGACTCCGGAAGGACCGAACATCGGACTTATTTCTTCTCTCTGCATTCATTCGAGAGTAAACGAACTCGGATTTATTGAGACACCTTACAGGAAAGTTGAGAATGAGATCGTAACTGATAAAATCGAATATCTTTCTGCAGAGAAGGAAGACTTCTACAGAATTGCACAGGCAAATGAGCCGTTGGATAAGAAAGGCAAATTTGTCAATGAGAGAGTTAAGGGAAGATTCAAAGGTGACTTCCCGCTGTTCAAACATGAGGAAATTGATTTCATGGATGTTGCAACCAATCAGATCGTCAGTGCAGCAGCAGCTTTGATACCATTCCTTGAGCATGATGATGCAAACAGAGCGCTGATGGGTAGTAATATGCAGAGACAGGCAGTACCTCTTCTCAGGCCCGAAGCTCCGGTTGTAGGAACCGGTTTTGAAGAAATCGTTGCAAGAGATTCAAGAACAATGCTTGCGGCAGAGAATGACGGAGTTGTTGAATATGTTTCGGGAGATAAGATCATTGTTAGATATAATGTAAAGGATGATTCTGATGAGAGTCTTCTGAGTTTTGATGACAGGAAACTGGTTGAATATCAGCTGATAAAGTTCCTCAGAACAAACCAGGATACCTCTATAAATCAAAGACCTGTAGTAACAGAAGGTCAGAGAGTAAAAAGAGGTGATATACTTGCCGACGGATCTTCAACTCAGCACGGTGAACTTGCTTTGGGAAGGAATGTGCTGGTTGCATTTATGCCATGGCGTGGTTACAACTTCGAAGATGCTATTGTAATTAGTGAGAAGCTTGTTGCATATGATGTATATACATCAATCCATATAGAAGAATTCAGTCTCGAAGTAAGAGACACAAAAAGAGGCGAAGAAGAACTGACAAAGGAAATTCCGAATGTCAGTGAAGAAGCAACAAAGGACCTTGATGAGAATGGTGTTGTAAGAGTAGGTGCTGAAGTTAAGGAAAGCGACATACTTATCGGAAAAGTCACTCCAAAAGGAGAAACAGAACCTACTCCTGAAGAGAAACTTCTCCGTGCAATTTTCGGAGATAAGGCAGGTGATGTAAAAGATGCTTCGCTTAAGGCTCCTCCGGGACTAAAGGGAGTAGTAATAAACAAAAAACTATTCTCAAGAAAGACAAGAGACACGGAAAGCAAGAGAGATGAAAAAAGAAGAATAGACAGGTTCGAAGCTGAGAGAAAAAAGGAGATCAAAGACCTCAACAGAAAGATTGCCGAGAAGTTTGATACTTTGCTTGATGGAAAAGATTCGAAAGGATTGAAGGATAAGAAAGGCAATTTCATTGTAAAGAGCGGTGTAAAATTCAAACCGGAAACATTTATTGGTCTGATAGAAAATCAGGGCTATGAAATATCTGATTTTGATTATGATCATGACTGGACTGATAATAAAAGAGCTCTTTTACTTATTCCTGATATTACCAGGAATTACAGCTTCAAGATGAATGAGATTGAAGAGAGATACAAGAGGCTTAAAGATAAAGTTAAGCTTGGAGACGAGTTGCCTACTGGTGTTGTAAAGCTTGCCAAAGTATATGTTGCCAAAAAGAGAAAACTCTCTGTTGGTGATAAGATGGCAGGAAGACACGGTAACAAAGGTGTAGTGGCAAAGATCGTACCGCAGGAAGACATGCCATTCCTTCCGGACGGAACTCCGGTTGATATTGTTCTCAATCCTCTTGGTGTGCCTTCGAGAATGAATCTCGGACAGCTTTATGAAACGGCTCTCGGATGGGCAGCTAAGAAACTGGGAGTTAAATTTGCCACACCGATATTTGACGGAGCTTCTGTAGATGAGATAATGACTACGCTTGAAGCGGCCGGGCTGAGTACAAATTCAAGAACTGATTTGTATGACGGGATGACAGGGGAGAAGTTTGATCAGCAGGTAACAGTTGGATTTATATACATGCTGAAACTATCTCACTTAGTTGATGATAAGATGCATGCCAGGTCGATCGGACCGTATTCGCTGATCACTCAGCAGCCGCTTGGCGGAAAAGCCCAATTCGGCGGTCAGAGGTTCGGAGAAATGGAATGCTGGGCATTGCAGGGTTATGGTGCAGCTCACATACTGCAGGAGATGCTGACTTACAAGAGTGATGATGTTACCGGAAGAAGCAAGGTATATGAATCAATTATTAAAGGTGAGAACCTGCCTGAGCCCGGAATACCTGAATCTTTCAATGTGCTGCTGAAAGAACTTCAGGGATTGTGTCTGGATGTGAATCTGGAAGAGTAGATGAATGTGCAAAGTAGTGATGTAATCCAATTTTAAAACAAAAATTTATTTTATACACAATGGCTTTTAAAACAGAGCACAAGCGAAAGAGATTTGGTAAGATTTCGATAAATCTCGCCTCAACTGATTCCATTGTCACAAGATCATATGGTGAGGTACTGAAGCCTGAAACAATTAATTACAGGACATTCAAACCGGACAAAGACGGTTTGTTCTGTGAGAAGATTTTCGGACCTGTCAGAGACTGGGAATGTCACTGCGGAAAGTATAAGGGCATAAGATATAAGGGTATTGTGTGCGACAGGTGCGGAGTTGAAATAAATCTGAAGAGTGTCAGAAGAGAAAGAATGGGACATATTACGTTGAGTGTTCCGGTCGTTCACATTTGGTATTTCAGATCAATGCCTTCGAAGATAGGACAAACGCTTGGCATTTCCTCGAAAGATCTTGAGAGAATTATTTATTATGAAACGTACGTTGTGATCAACCCCGGTAAGTCGCCATACAAGAAATTGCAATTGCTTACCGAAGAAGAAGTGAATGAAGTACTTGACAGCATGACAGAAGAAGAGCATGCACTAGAAGATGATGATCCGAAAAAATTTGTTGTAGGACAGGGTGGAGAAGCGATAAAAGAACTTCTTCACAGGATCAATATGGAAGATGAGATAACAAGGTTAAGGGGTGAACTTAAGGACGACCCGTCAGTTCTGAAGAAAACAGAGAATATTAAAAGACTCAGAGTTCTCGAAGCATTCAGAACAAAGCCGGGTTCAAGGCCGAATCTTCCTGAATGGATGGTCCTTGATGTGGTACCTGTCATTCCGCCTGAACTAAGGCCGCTTGTTCCTCTCGAAGGCGGCAGATTTGCAACCAGTGATCTGAATGATCTATACAGAAGAGTCATTATAAGAAATAACAGACTTAAGAGACTCATAGACATTAAAGCACCGGAAGTAATTCTAAGAAATGAAAAGAGAATGCTTCAGGAAGCTGTGGATGCTTTGCTTGACAACTCAAGAAGAGTGACCGCAGTTAAAGCTGAGAACAGGGCATTGAAATCCCTTTCCGATATTCTGAAAGGAAAGCAAGGCAGATTCAGACAGAACCTGCTTGGTAAGAGAGTTGACTATTCAGGAAGGTCTGTAATCGTAGTCGGCCCTGAATTGAAACTGCATCAATGTGGATTGCCAAAAGATATGGCGCTTGAACTGTTCAAGCCGTTTGTTATAAGAAGATTGATTGACAGGGATTATGTGAAGACTGTTAAGAGCGCAAAGAAATTGATTGATAAGAGAACGCCGGAAGTATGGGACATTCTTGAGAATGTGATTGACGGGCATCCGGTAATGTTAAACCGAGCACCAACTCTGCACAGACTCAGCATACAGGCATTCCAGCCGGTTCTGATCGAAGGCAAGGCCATCACGCTTCATCCGTTCGTTTGTATTGCATTCAATGCAGACTTTGACGGTGACCAGATGGCAGTTCACGTTCCATTGTCTTTTGAGGCACAGCTTGAAGCGCAGATCCTTATGCTTTCATCTCACAATATTCTTTCGCCTCAAAACGGTGCGCCAATTACAATTCCTAATCAGGAAATGATTCTGGGTTGCTACTATCTGACGAAAGAACTTAAAGGCGACAAGGGTGAAGGGAAATTATTTTCTTCCCCGGAAGAGGTTGTCATTGCATTTGATAACAAGATGCTCGGACTTCATGCCAGGATCAAAGTAAGGATCAACGGGAAGATGATTGAAACAACAACCGGAAGAGTGATCTTCAACAAGATCGTTCCAAAGGACGTGCCATATATTAATGAGCTTCTCAAGAAGAAGAAGATCATTGAGATCATAGGGATGATCTACAATACCGTGGGTAATCTTGTAACAGCAAGATTCCTTGATGACCTGAAGGAAATCGGGTTCAAGTATGCAACGCTCGGCGGTCTTTCTGTAAATATTGATGATATCGAAGTTCCTGATTCCAAGAATGATATTATCAAAGAAGCCCTGAAGAAAGTAGAAGGCATTGAGAAGTCGAAGTCAAGAGGAATTATTTCCGAAAACGAAAGATACAACAAGGTAATTGATATCTGGACACACGTCCGGGATGAGGTGAAGAGAGACCTGATGCATAATCTTACAAGGTCCAAACTTGGATTCAATTCACTTCACATGATGATTGATTCAGGTGCAAGAGGTTCGGCTGAACAGGTCAGCCAGCTTGCAGGTATGAGAGGACTCATGCAGAAGCCGCAGAAATCTATGACAGGACAGGCAGGTGAGATAATTGAGAATCCGATCCTTGCAAACTTCAAGGAAGGTCTTTCAATCCTTGAGTACTTCATATCAACTCACGGTGCGAGAAAAGGACTTGCCGATACGGCTTTGAAAACTGCTGATGCAGGATATCTGACAAGAAGGCTTGTTGATGTAGCTCAGGATGTGATAATAACCGACAGTGATTGCGGCGTGCTTAGAGGTGTAATAACAGAAGCATTGAAAGAAGGTGAAGATGTAAAAGAAACACTTGCAGAAAGAATTCTTGGCAGAGTAGCAGTTCATGATGTTGTGGATCCCCTTACAAAGAAGGTCATCATAAAGTCAGGTGAGCTCATCACTGAAACCGAAGCTCAGATGGTTTCAGAAACTCCTATCAATTCCGTGGAGATTCGTTCGGTACTTACTTGTGAAACAAAGAGAGGTGTTTGTGCAAACTGTTACGGAAGAAATCTTGCAACAGGAAAGCTTGTTGAAGTTGGTGAAGCAGTAGGAATTATTGCTGCACAATCCATCGGTGAGCCGGGAACACAGCTTACACTCAGAACCTTCCACATCGGAGGTACTGCAAGCAAGATCATTACACAGTCACAGATTGTATCCAAGTTTGAAGGAAAGGTAAAGTTTGCTAATATCAGAATTGTTGAATACAAAGGAACTCTTGGAACAGAATATGTTTCACTGAGCAGAAACGGCATGATATATATTGTTGACGAAAATGATTCGCAGCTTGCGAAATACAAAGTGTCATACGGCGCACATCTGAAGGTAAAGAACAATGAGAAGGTTAAGAAGAACGGACTTCTGTACGAATGGGATCCATACAACGAAGTTATAGTTGCAGAAGATGATGGTATCATACAGTATGTTGATATGGAAGAGGGAAGACAGTATGAGCAGATCAGAGATGAGCAGACCGGTCACTTCCAGAAGATTGTAATTGAAAGCCGGGACAAGACAAAATCTCCGGCAATTCAGATCACAAGTTCGAAGACAGATAAGGCATTGAGTTCTTATCTTATTCCTGCAAAGGCAAATCTTTTGGTGGACGACGGCAATGACGTTAAAGCAGGAACTATCATAGTAAAGATTCCGAGAGAGTCAGGAAAGACAAGGGATATAACCGGAGGTCTTCCAAGAGTGACTGAATTGTTTGAAGCCAGAAGTCCGAGTGATCCTGCAAAAGTTGCTGAGATCGACGGAGCAGTTGAGATTGGCAAGATCACAAGAGGAAGCCGTGAGCTTAAGATCATCAGCAAGGATGGCAGTAAGGTAGTCGATTACAAGATCCCAATCGGAAAACACATTCTTGTCAGGCACGGTGATCAGGTAAAGTCAGGAGAGCAATTGACCGGCGGTGCGCTTGACCCTGTGGATATTCTAAAGATCAAGGGTGTATCAGAAGTTCAGGAATATCTTGTAAACGAAATTCAGGAAGTTTACAGAATTCAGGGTGTGAAGATCAACGACAAGCATATTGAAGTAATTGTTCGTCAGATGCTTCAGAAAGTGAAAGTTACTGATACCGGTGATACCAACTTCCTCGAAGGAGATGTCATTCACAAGAATCTTTTTGCAGATGAGAATGAGAAGCTAAAAGGAATGGTTATTGTGACGGATCCGGGTGACAGTGATAAGATTGTCGAAGGTGCAAAAATGCCGAAGAAAGAAGTGAAAGAATTGAATGTGGCATTGAAGAAAAAAGACGCAGCGCCTATCAAGTCAAGGGAAACAATTCCGGCAACCGGTGAGCCTGTCTTGCTTGGAATTACACAGACTTCACTCACTACTGAGAGCTTTATTTCAGCGGCATCATTCCAGGAAACCACGAAGGTGCTAACGGATGCGGCAATCAGAGGCAAAGTGGATCATCTTCTCGGTTTGAAGGAGAATGTAATTATCGGACAACTTATTCCTGCGGGAACAGGATTAAGGAAATACAGAGAAATTCTTGTTTCTCCAAGAGAAGAGTCTGAGGAAGAAATTCCTGAAAAACCAAAAGCAAGAGCAAAGAAGAAGGTGCAAGAAACAACAGAAGCAGAGTAACATTCATATTGCAATAGTAATAAAAGAAGCCGTCTGAAATTCAGGCGGCTTTTTTGTTTTAAAAAGAAAATCAGAATATTTTTGATTTGGAAACAGAAGAACTTGAAAAGTCATATTGAAGTTCTTATAATTTTTCAATGCATCCTAAATGATTACAAGTACGTCAACTGAAATGGCAGGTGACTCATACTGTTTTTACCAAAAGTTGTTTGTCAAAGTGCTCATCAAATCAATACTAATTCTTCTAATCCCAACAGTTCTGTTTTCTCAATCTCTTACAAAGGAAAGAGCTGAAACATTTGCTCATAACTTGTTTTACAATTCTGACTCTCTTAGGGGGTACTTTGCTGAGTCAACTCTGGAAATGTCTGAGCGTCTTGGAATAGAATACGAGGGCGTAAAATTGAAGTGCCTGATATCAAATGATTTCGATGACAGTATCAAATGGCTTATCAATGACAATCAGCAAAGCTATGCGTTGCTTGTTGAAGATCTTGGAGAAGAATACTCAAAGCTTAAGATCAATGTGAATGACAAATCAATTCAATTCTACTTCAAAGATTCGCTGTGTATTTCTTCTCTGGAATACCTGTGTCGAAATTGGGTAATTCGCGAAAGCGAACATTTCAATTTTGTGATTAGTGATACATTTTTATTCAATGAAAATAATATTGAAAGTCTCGAGCGGTTTCTTCAACAAGCCGCAACAAAGCTTGGACTGTCTGTTGCCGATATGAATAAACTAAGCAAAGAAAAAATAATCTATTATTTTTGCAGGGACGAAGGAGAGATTCGGGAAGTGACGGGATATGAAGCGAAGGGTATGTACAATCTTGCTTATGATGCAATATTGTCTACTCACAATACTCACTATCACGAGCTTATGCATTTGCTGGTCAATTTCAGGCTGTGTAAGCTTCCGCTTTATACTCATCCATTACTTCAGGAAGGAATTGCAGTTGCATTAGGAGGAAGGGGAGGTATGTCAGGCAAGATACTTTTGCGTTTGGGCAGTTACTTATTCACTTCGGGATTAGTGTACCCAAGTTCAATTCTTACAAAGAATGAATTTTCCGAACTTGATCCATCGCTTGGTTATCCGGCCGCAGGAATATTTTGTGATTTTTTTGTTAGAAAATTTGGGATCAATCAATTTTTGAAATTGTACATGAACCACAGCGGCAGCGCTGATGATGAAAGAGTAAGTGTTGTTAAATCAGAAGAGGTTGGTGATACAGCAGGATGGATGGAGTATCTTGAAATGAATTTATCTGACAATGACATTAGCATTGACACATTGCACGGTGAAGAAAAAATCATAATAAACAATGAGTCACTTAAGATTACGCACGACGATGAAGAATATTATTTCCGGACAAACGGGTATGTGGTGATTTCATCAGGTGAGCAATATCATGATTTTCGAAGCAAGAAATTTTACGAGTTGATTCCAAATGGTGTATACAGGGGAGAGAAATATCTTATAAGAGCAGACGATGATGAAGTAGCGGTTTATAATCTGTTTGATAACGAGGTAATTGACGGATACTTTGGGTCTCTTTATTATCCTGCTGTCAGCATCCCAAAGAAAGGCAACAACTATTTTTTCTCCATTCAGAAAAGAGCATTTGATGAACCTTTGCAGGAAATGAGAATTGAAGTGTTGCATCCAAATGTTGAACTCAGATAGACGAATTCGCCATCTGCTAAAATTAGCACACTCGATTTGTAGAACCAGGCTAAGTAATACATTTTAGATACCGAATTTAAACTACTTAAAGAAATATCCAAACAAACCTGCCGGTAACTGACAAAAATTCCTTCTGTATTCTGTTGCAAAGTAATCTGCCTGCCGCCTCGTTCCAATTATTGATTTGACTTTTGAATTAAATTGCCTATTTTTGTATCAAAGTGGTAAAAAGTGGGGAAAAGTGGAAAATAATTTTCCCGTTCAGAAAACGGCAAAAACAAAAGAAAATTAATGTTTCAGGGGCATTCGGTTTGCAGTCTTGACACTAAGTCAAGATTAATGCTGCCGACCAAATTTCGAAAATTCATTAGACCGGAAGCGGATAACAAACTTGTTCTCACGCGCGGCCTCGACGAATGCCTGCTTATGTATCCACTCGATGAATGGGAAAAAGTAAAGAGCGGTCTTTCCAGTTATAATCAATTCAATGCTGAACAGAGATTTTTCATAAGACAATTTCTCAGCCTGGTAAATGAAGTTGAACTTGACTCTCAGAACAGGATACTCATCCCTCCGCAACTTATGCAATTTGCCAAATTAAAGAAAGAAGTAATTGTACTCGGTTTGCTTGACAAGATGGAGATATGGGATCCTGATATCAAGCAAAGCTATGATACGTCAATGTCAAAGTCTTACGAAGAGATTGCCGAAAAAGTATCGGAGATAATAAATTCTCCGAAACTCTGAGACACTAATTACGAAGGTGTCCGGTGAATTCCATATTCCTGTTCTTTCTCACGAAGCAGTTGAACTGCTTATCAACTCCAGGCTTCGAAACAGGATATATGTTGACGGTACTCTCGGAGCGGGCGGCTACACCAAGTTGATCTGCGAGCTTACCGAATCTTCGGACAGGATTGTTGCTATTGACAAGGATCTTAACGCAATTAACTTTGCATCGGAGCAGCTCGGGTTTTGCTCGAATCGGCTTACGATAGTGGAAGGAAATTTTGGAGAAACAGACAAACTGCTTGCAGGCATCGGTGTCAGTTCGATTTCAGGAATCGTTCTTGATCTAGGTCTCTCCTCCTTTCAGCTGGAGCATGAAGATGGATTCAGCTATATGCGAGATACACAGCTTGACATGCGGGCTTCAAAGTCAGACAAGCTAACGGCAGAGGATGTGATAAACGAATACGATGCAAAGAGTCTCGAGAGGCTTTTTGAAGAATACGGAGACATCGGAAAGGCAAGAAGACTTGTAGTTGCAATAACGACTGCAAGAAGGAAGAAGCGGATTTCGATGACTTTTGAACTGGCGGAAGTAATAGAGAACGAATACAAGATCGGAAGAAAGAACAAGATGGATTTTCTCTCGAAGATATTTCAGGCATTGCGTATCGAAGTGAATAATGAGATGCAGAATCTGAAGTACGTTCTTGATACAGCGTTAAGAATAACAGAGACCGGCGGCAGGATTGTTGTAGTATCATATCATTCGCTGGAAGACAGGATTGTAAAGAATTTTTTCCGTGACCATTATTACAAGAAAAGGATTGACAACGAAGAAGGAAAGTTCTTAAACATACTTACTAAAAAACCGGTAATACCGGCATTTCAGGAAATTAAAGCCAACAGAAGATCTCGCAGCGCGAAACTCCGTGCGGCAGAAATAATCTGAACAAATATGAAGAATACAAACAAGAAAAAAATCTCGCTGTTCTATCTTTTAATCACACTCATAATAACGTGTACTGTGATAGTAATATACATCAGCAGCAGCATTCAGATAAACCGTCTTGCAGTAGGTAACAATTTACTGAAAGAAGAGATAAGAAGGAAAACACAGATCAACGATATGCTTCTCTCGGAGGTTGAAAAACTAAGCAGTTTTGACAGGATAAGCAATATTGCCGGAAGCAAATTTGCGTTAAAATACAAAGAGTCATCAATAAGCACGAACAAGAAAGTGGTGTTGAAAAAATCAGATCTTTCAAAAGGATCATTTTGAACTACAAAGTCTATAAGAGCCCTGATAAGCCATTGATTCAGAGAAGGAAGATCAACCTGGTCTTTCTTCTCCTGTTTGGAGTATTCGTTGCAATACTGGTCAATCTTGTAAGGGTTCAGCTTATAGACTCCGAGAAATACAAAACAGCAGCACGAAAGCAATACGAGAGCAAATTTGTTCTTGCACCGTTCAGGGGGTTGATCTTTGACAGGAATATGAATGTGCTGGTTTCGAATTCATACGAGCTGTCGTTTGCAGCTGATCCAAACATGGTTACAGATGCGGAGAGAACAGCTGAGCTATTCTCAAGAACATTCGGAAAAAATAAGGATGAATATCTACAGAAACTTAATTCCCCAAACACTTCATTCATATATCTGGAGAAGAAAATTGAAGCAACAAGTGTAAACGGTTTAGATACGCTTGATATTCCCGGAATAATAGTTCTGAAAGAGCCGAAGAGAATTTACAACTACGGAAGTCTTGCTTCACAGGTGATAGGATTTACAAATGCAGAAAACAAAGGGCAGACGGGAATAGAGCTTTCAATGGACAATGTTCTTTCCGGCAAGGAAGGCTTTGTAATCATGCAGCGGGATGGAAAGGGAAACAACCGTCCGTCTCCGGAGTTTCCGAAGAAGGATGCTGAGAACGGGAACAACATTGTTCTAACAATTGACATGAATGTTCAGAGATTTGCAGAGGAAGAACTTGCTGCCGGTGTGAAGGAATTCAATGCCGACGGCGGGAAGGCAGTTGTAATTTCTGTTAAGACAGGTGAGGTCATTGCAATGTGTTCATATCCGACATTTGATCCGAACAAGATCACAATACAGGATACAGTTGGTATGAAGAATGCAGTGATCTCGGACATTTATGAACCAGGCTCAACATTCAAAATTATTTCTGCTGCGGCATCTCTTGAAGAGAATATAGAGAACAAGAATTCGATAATTCAGACCGAGAGTATCAATGAAGTAAAAGGCATTGGAATTACTGATGTCCATACGTCAAAGAGCATGACATTTCAGGAAGTGCTGGAGCAATCAAGCAACGTTGGGTTTGGAAAGATAGCGCTCAAGATCGGATCTGAAAGATTTTACAAATATTCACGCGACTTTGGTTTTGGTATTTACAGCGGAGTGGAGCTTCCCGGGGAAAATAAAGGATTGCTGAAGAGGCCGATAGACTTTTCATCGTTCTCACTTCCATACATGTCAATTGGTTACGAAGTACTGGTCAATGCAATGCAGATTTCAAATGCATACGCTGCGGTGGCCAATAAGGGCATGATGATGAAATCATATATAGTTAAGAAGGAGACAACATCAGGCGGGGAAACTATTTTTGAAAACAAGCCGAATCAATTGAGGCAGGTTATTTCAGAAAGCACATCAAGGAATCTCACTGATCTTCTTACGGGCGTTGTTGAAAGAGGTACCGGAACGGATGCTAAGCTAGAAGGAGTGAAAGTTGCCGGGAAGACGGGCACTTCACAGAGACTTGTGGAAGGTAAGTATTCCAGCAGTTCACACAATGCCTCATTTGTCGGATATCTTCCGGCAGATGATCCGAAGATCCTGATCACGGTCATCCTGAATAACCCAAAGTCAGGTGAATTTTACGGCGGTAAGGTAGCGGCTCCTATCTTCAAAAGAATAGCACAGAAGATAGTTGACTTTGCCGGAGAAGGAAACACAGAGCTCAGCAGATTTTCAAATGTGAATTTCAATCCATCTCAGATTGAAAATAACCAGATTGAAGTTGACAACAGAATTATGATGCCGAATGTATTGAATCTGAAATTGGAAACAGCGACAGGAATACTCGAAGAATCCGGATTGAAGTTTGAAGTGATAAATGAAGGCAATTCTGCATCTGCAGGAGGAGTTATTATAGTAACCTCGCAGCAGCCGGAAGCCAATGTGTCAGTGAATGTGGAATCAGGTTTGACCGTGAAGCTAATAGTAAAGAGTACTGAAATTAAAGATGACAGACTCCTGGTGGTTCCGGATGTAAGAGGAATGAGTGTAAGGAAGGGAATGAACAAGATCCTTGGAAGTGGATTCGAGATCGCAATTGACGGCAGCGGAAAGATCATTGATCAGACGCCCGCACCAGGAACAAAGCAATTGCCGGGTTCAAAGATATTAATTTACTGCGGAGAAAAGCCATGAAGTTCTCCGAGTTAATGAGCAAAAGCAGCGAATCATTTTCTGAATTTACCGGAAGAGATTTTATTGTTACAGGTCTTGCTTATGACTCAAGGAAAATTGAACCCGGAAATGTATTCTTTGCGATCAAAGGACTCAAGGATGACGGATCGAAGTATATTAAAGATGCAATTTCAAAAGGTGCATCAGCAGTGATAATTGAGTCATCAGCGGATAAGTTAAATGATGAAAGAGAAGTTACGACAGCAAGAATAAGAAAGGCAATGGCTTCAATGAGCAAAGTACTTCATGGTGATCCTTCTTCAAAGCTCGGGCTCATTGGCATTACGGGTACAAACGGAAAGACAACTACCGCATTTCTTACCAGAAGCATTTTTGAACATGCCGGATTGTCATGCGGGTTAATTGGTACAATAAATTTTGAATTCGGCTCTGTGAAAGGCGGAGCATCGCTCACTACTCCCGACTCTGTTGAACTAAATATTCTTCTCAGAGAAATGGTTGATGCAGGAATGAAGTATTGCGCAATGGAAGTCTCTTCCATAGCAATAGTAATGGACAGAGTTTACGGTCTGGATTTTCGCACGGCATTGTTTACGAATCTCACAAGTGAGCATCTTGATTTTCATGGAAGTATGGACGAATATTTCAAAGCAAAGAAGATACTCTTTGACGGACTTAAAGCAGGGAGCTCGGCAATTTCAAATATGGATGATCAATATGGTGAATCAATTCTTGCAGAAACTGAAGCCGACAAGTTTTTCTATTCCGTTGAGAGATCGAGTGATCTCAAACCGGAGAAAATGAACATATCGGTTTCCGGAATCAGTTTTGAATTGAGATACAGAGGCGAAGCACAGCGTATAAAGTCAGGCCTGACAGGAAAATTCAATGCTTATAACATACTTGCATCTGCATCCATTGCACTTAAAAACGGAGTTGATCTGAAGACTATATCAGAGGCTGTAGAAAGCTTTGAATCTGTCCCCGGGAGATTTAACAGGGTCGATCTGCCAAATGGTGCAGCAGCAGTAGTTGACTACTCACACACTTCGGATTCACTTAAGAATGCTATCGAAGCTGCACGTGATCTGGTGGAACTAGGGCAAGAAGGAGGAAAGGTAATTACAATTTTCGGTTGCGGCGGCAATAAGGACAAGACAAAACGTCCGGTGATGGGAAAGCTTGCAGTTAAGCTCTCTGATCATGCAATAATAACATCAGACAATCCAAGATATGAAGATCCATATGTGATCATAGATGAGATTGTTTCCGGAACAAACGGAAACACAAATTATGAAATAATAGAAGACAGGGAACAGGCAATCAAGAGGGGAATAGAATTATCCAAGCCGGGTGATATAGTGCTGATATGCGGGAAAGGACATGAGGACTATCAGGAAGTGAATGGTGTGAAGAAACATTTTGATGATCTTGAAATGGTTTCAAAGTACTCAGGTTTAGCGGGCCGCTGATGATATCAATCAATGATCTTCTCAGTATAGGCAATCCTGCTTCGAAGACATTGAAAACAAATATCCGCGGATTCAAATCGGCAAAAATTGATTCAAGAGCGGTAAGGAAAAATGATTTGTTCTTTGCAATCAAGGGAGACAATACTGACGGACATAATTTTCTCAGAGATGCGTTCAACAATGGTGCCGGTGCCGCAGTGGTTGAAGAAAAGTGGCTGAGAAAAAATCCTAAAGGCATTCCCGGGAAGATTCTGGTAAGTGTCAAGGATACAGTGATTGCGCTTGGCGAGTTGGCTAAGATCCACAGAAGAAGATTTGACATTCCTGTGATCTGTATCGGAGGAGCGAACGGGAAAACGACAACCAAAGATCTGACTTCAGCAATCTTGTCGGAGAAGTATAAAGTTCTCAAGACAGAAGGAAATCTGAACAATCACCTTGGGTTGCCAATGACACTTTTAAACCTTAAGAAAGATCATGAAATATGTGTGCTTGAAGTCGGGTGCAATCACTTTGGTGAGATCGAATATCTCTGCAGCATAGCCGAGCCGGACGCAGGACTGGTTACCAACATTGGTAAAGAGCATCTGGAGTTCTTCAAAAATCTTGAAGGCGTGGCACGTGCAGAGTTTGAATTGTATGAATATCTTAGGAAGAAGCACGGTGCAATTATGTTTTTCAATCTTGATGATAAGTTTATAAACAAATACTCAAAATCAATTCCCCATGAAAAAAGGATTACATATTCTTACGGCTTTGACTCGGATGTCAAAGGAAGATTTAAGGGCTATGAAAAGAATTTTCAACCTAGAATCGAGTTCGAATCAGCATCAGGAAGATTTGAGTCCAGGGTATCAACCTTCGGAAAGCACTCCATCTACAATGGACTTGCGGCAGCAGTTGTGGGACATTTCTATGGAGTCGGAGCGGGAAAGATCAAAAAGGCACTGAGAATGTTTACCCCTTCCTCTTCAAAGAGAATGGAAGTTGCAAAGCTAAATGGGGTACTTGTTATCAACGATTCTTACAACAGTAATCCTGATTCAGTTAAGCTCGGTTTGGAAACTTTGTCAGAAGCTGAAGTCAAAGGCAATAAGCATGCAGTTCTTGGAGACATGCTTGAGCTCGGAAAGTCAAGTCGCACAGAGCATAGTGATATCGGAAAGTTTGCCGCTAAGCTGGGTATTGAAAATCTTTACACGTTTGGAAAGGAATCATATTCAACTTTTGAGTCAGCAGGAAAGATCAGAAATAATTTTTACTTTGATGACAAAGATGATCTTGGCTTGTTTCTGAAGAAGAGAGTAAAGAAAGGTGATATTGTTTATGTGAAGGGTTCAAGAGGAATGAAGATGGAAGAGATCGTTAATTCATTAAGAGAAAACTGATGCTGTATAAACTTGCTGTTTGGATTAACGACACATTTAATCCACCCGGGTTTGATATTTTCAGGTTTATCACTTTCCGGGCGGCACTTGCAGCTATTACGGCTTTGCTAATTAGTTTTATTGTTGGACCCAGGATCATAAAATTTCTTCAGAAGAAGCAGATAGGCGAGGCAAGAAAGGAAGACGGTCCGCAATTCCATTGGTCAAAAGCAGGAACACCAACAATGGGTGGATTTATTATTCTGTTGTCAATACTTCTTCCTGTTCTGATGTGGGGTGACCTTGAGAATATTTATGTGCTGATAATTCTGTTTGTAACTATTGCACTGGGAATAGTGGGATTCACTGACGACTATCTTAAAGTTGTGAAGAAATACAAAAAAGGATTGGCTGAAAGATATAAATTGCTGGGACAGTTAGCCGTGGGTTTGATTGTAGGATGTGCTATTTATTTCCTCCCGCAGTTTGAAGGAATTAATTCAGTAACTACCATACCGTTTCTAAAGAGTTTTCAATTTGATTTTTCGTATTTGTATGTGCCGATAATTGTGTTCATAGTGACTGCAACATCTAACGCTGTCAACTTCACGGACGGGCTCGACGGTCTTGCAACGGGGACAGTCGGAATAGTTGTCTTTACTCTTGGAGTGATCGCGTATGTTTCGGGAAACATTGAGACTGCAAAGTATCTCAATATAATTTATCTCAGAGGAAACGGCGAACTTGTAATTTATTGTGCAGCAGTTTGCGGAGCGGCTCTGGGTTTTCTCTGGTATAATTTTTATCCCGCTCAGGTATTCATGGGTGATACGGGCTCACTGGCACTTGGTGGTGCAGTCGGTACACTTGCAGTGCTGGTGAAGAAAGAATTCATGCTCCCGTTGCTTGGCGGAATATTTTTTGTAGAAGCTCTTTCCGTGATTTTACAGAGATACTATTTCAAGTATACAAGAGTAAGAACAGGAGAGGGAAAAAGAATTTTCAGAATGGCTCCGATTCATCATCATTTTGAACTGAAGGGTGTGCCTGAACCAAAGATCGTAATGAGATTTTACATTGTAGGAATAATTCTTGCAATTATTACACTGGCATCATTGAAAGTAAGATGACAGAAAAGCAAATGCGTTCTTTTACAGTGGTAGGCGCAGGCCGCAGCGGAGTTGGAATTTCAAAACTTCTGGCATCAAAGGGCAACAGTGTTCTTCTGTATGATGAAAATTCCGAAGCCGCTCTTAAGTACTTAGATAAACCGGGTCTCAAAGAAACAGGAGTTGATCTCTGCTTAGGCAGATGGGATGAAAAAGTACTAAACTGCGAAGTGTTGGTTAAGAGTCCGGGAGTTCCACCCGGCAGTGAGATAATTCTCAAAGCAAAGACACTCGGGATAAAGATTATATCAGAGATTGAAGCAGCATATTGGTATTGTCCTTGCCCTATAATTGCAGTAACGGGCACAAATGGAAAGACAACAACAACTGTTCTTACAGGTGCAATATTCAGAAACGCAGGAATTGACGCAAAGGTATGCGGGAACGTCGGACTTGCTTTCAGTGAGATTATCGATGAGTTGAACAGAGACAGCATAGTCATCCTCGAAGTAAGCAGCTATCAATTGAATGACATTGACAGTTTCAAGCCGGCAGTTGGAGTGATCATGAACATTACTCCCGACCATCTGGAGTGGCACGGAGGCTTTGACAATTATCTCTCGGCAAAATTTAGAATTGCCGAGAATATGGATACAGAAAGTACAATGATCGTAAACTACGATGATACGGTGTTAAAGGATTCTGCCGAAACGCTGAAAGCAACAAAGGCATACTTCGGTCTAACGGAAGATACTTACAAGAATTGCGAGCAGGGTGCATATGGTAATGATAGGAAGATGTACTACTTCAACAAATCTTTGAATATTCACGAAGAGATAATGGAAACACACGACATCAACATAAGAGGTAAACACAACTTCTATAATTCTCTTGCGGCAGCAATCAGCGCAAGAACATTTGGAATAAAGAATGAAGTCATAAGTTCTACGCTAAAGACTTTCCCGGGAGTAGAACACAGGATTGAATTTACAAGAGAATTCAACGGAGTAAAATTCTTCAACGACTCAAAGGCAACGAATGTTGAATCAATGGCAGTTGCATTGGAAGCATTTGACGGAAATCTGGTATTGATAATGGGAGGCAGAGAAAAAGGAAATAACTATTCAGCCGTTGATGCGCTTGTAAAGGAAAAAGTAAAGGCGATAATCGCTTTAGGAGAATCGAGAAAGAAGATCTCCGAACATTTCGGAAGCTTCATTAAAACTATTGAAGCTGAAACCATGGAAGGTGCTGTAGCGAAGGCGCTTACTGCAAGTGTTCCAGGAGACAGTATATTACTTTCTCCGGCATGCAAGAGTTTTGACATGTTTGAAAGTTTTGAACACAGGGGAGAAGTATTCAAGAAAATTGTAAACGCGCTCAAGTGAATCACAAGTATAAAACAGACATATGGATTCTGATCTCAGTATTGATATTGATGATATTCAGTATTGGAGTGGTTTACAGTGCAAGCGCATCCTTTTCTCTTGACAAATTTCAGGATAGCAGATACCTCTTCAAACAACATTTGATAAAGGTATTTTTCTCCGTGGCAGCATTGTTTGTAATTGCAAAAATTGATTACAGGATACTCGAGAAGATTGGGAAGCCGTTAATTATAGTCTCAATACTGTTGCTGATATATACAGTATTTCTCGGTTCAAGTCCGATCAAAGGAGCGAGCAGATGGATAAGCATCGGTCCTGTAAATTTTCAACCGTCTGAAGTAGCGCGATATTCTCTCATAATTTACCTTGCATTACTTCTTGCGAAGAAGAAGGATTACATGAATTTGCTTTACAAGGGTTACCTGCCTGTGCTGTTCTATGTAATTACAGTTACCGGGTTAGTATTGATACAGCCGAATTTGTCGGTAGCAATAATAATATTCAGCACAAGCATGCTGATGATCTTTCTTTCTCAGGCAAAACTGAAGCACATTGGATTCACACTTGCTTCGTTGGTACCTATTGTTACAATATTCATTTTGTCAAAGGATTACATAATAGCAAGACTGACTTCGTATTCAGAATACAAAGAGAGCGGAAACACCAGCTATCAGCTTCAGCAGGCATTGATAGGATTTGGCAACGGCGGTTTGACAGGAATCGGCCCGGGCAATTCAAATCAGAGAGAGTTTTTCTTACCTGAGGCGCACGGTGATTTCATCTATTCCATTATTGGTGAAGAGTACGGATTCATCGGGACCTTTGCAGTACTCTGCTTGTACTTCATACTGATATACAGAGGATACATGGTAGCAAAAGAAACAAGCAATGACTTTGGCAAATACCTGGCATTCGGCATTACAACATTGATAACGATTAATGCACTCGTAAACATGTCTGTTGCAAGCGGTGTAATTCCAACTACCGGTGTGACATTACCTTTTGTAAGTTACGGCGGAACTTCAATAGTATTCGGTGCAATGGCAGTTGGTGTATTGCTTAATATCTCAGCGCAACGGGAAAGTGTGAATGAATCACTTTCAATGATCTGACAGATGAGATATTTATTTGCCGGCGGAGGAACCGGAGGCCACATCTTCCCGGCAATTGCAATTGCAGATGAGATAAGAAAAATTGATAAGGAAGCAGAAATACTTTTCATCGGTGCAAAGGGAAGGATTGAAGAAAAGATTGTTCCTTCAAATAATTACAGACTCGAGACTATTTCGATTTCCGGAATAGACAGAGGCAGTATGTTAAAGAATCTTGGACTGCCGCTGAAGTTCATCAAAGCTCTCAAGAGGTGTAAGGAGATCATTCTTGCTTTCAGACCGGATGTTGCTGTTGGAACGGGAGGCTTTGTATGCGGACCAGTAATCTACGAGGCTAACAGATTAGGTATTCCTACTTTGATTCAGGAAGGAAATGCCTTTGCGGGAAGGACAATTAGTTTCCTCTCAAAGAAAAGTGACAAAGTAGTAATAAATTTTCAAGATACGGTGAACTACCTCAAAAGAAGGGACAATATAATTAAGATCGCTCACCCGATAAGAAGTTCTTTGAAAAGGCTGGACAGAAGAGAAGCAAATGAATTTTTTGGTTTACCTCCTGAAAATAAGACAATACTTGTGTTTGGCGGCAGCCAGGGAGCACGGGGTATCAATGAAGCAGTCAGTGCAACTGCGAAGAAATTATATGATGAATATATCAATCTGATCTGGCAGGCAGGTAAGAATGACACTGAAAGAATGAAGAAGGAATTTGCCGGAATGAGTGACAGGATAAAGATTCTTGAATTCATTGACAGGATGGATCTTGCTTACTCTGCAAGTGATTTGGTTATTTGCAGGGCGGGAATTACGAGCATCATGGAGTTGTCATCCATGAAGTCTGCATCTATTCTTATTCCTCTGCCTGGATCTGCCGAGAATCATCAGGAGATCAATGCAAGAAGTTTTGAGAGCAAGGGCGCAACAAGAGTAGTACTTCAATATGAAGCGAAGGAAGGACTATTTGACGAAATAAAGAGTGTCCTCGGAGATCAAGAGACTCTGAAAAAAATGGAACTGTCGGCAGCTGAATTTGCAGATCCGCTGGCGGCTGAAAAAATTGCTAAGGAAGTAAAATTACTTGCAGAAAAATGAATGAGAGAGTTTACAAATACAAGCTGGACTTTTACTACAGATCGCTTGTAATATATCTTCTGACACTTGTGATTTACATCCTTGTTAAGGGTAAATTCTTCCAGGAGAAATTTGAAGTTGTTTTCAAAGATCCGATAATTTATGTGATCACAATTTTCATTTTATACTTTATGATAGTTGTGATTGCAAACACGGTAACTGCAAAGGAGCTGATATTTGATGATAAAGACATAACAATTCGCAGCAGGTTTGGGCAGAGAAAGGTCAGCATAAATGAAATTACGGCGGTAAGATTTTCAAGACCAAAAAGGCAGTCAAAAGATGACCAAAGCAAAGTAAGAATAGTCAAGTTAAAGTTATTGAACAGAAAGAGGCAGCTTCGAATCAGGATGAATGATTTCCAGAACGAAAAAAATCTCGAGACTGAATTCAGAAACATTTCACGAAACTTAACTTCGAAACAATGGAAGCAGACCGAAAAAAACTAGAAGGGTATCGCAGGGTTCATTTGATTGGTATAGGCGGAATCGGTATGAGCGGCATTGCCGAATATCTTGCGGGAAAAGGAGTTAGCGTTTCAGGAAGTGATATTAGAGAATCAATAACTACCAGAAGGCTTGATAGACTTGGGGTGAACATTATGCCCGGTCATTCGGGAGAATACATTTCGGATGATTGTGAACTTGTAATTTATACATCAGCTCTTGACGAAGAGAATCCGGAATTGAAAAAAGCAAAGGAACTTGGAATCAAGTTGATAAAAAGGGCTGAAGCATTAGGAGATATTGTAAACAAGCAATTTTTGATCGCAGTAAGCGGTACACATGGTAAGACTACAACAACTGCTATGATTGCAAAGGTGCTGATAGACGCAGACATTGATCCGACAGTATTTGTAGGCGGTGCGCTGGATTTTTTTGAAGGCGGTTCATCCAGGATCGGAAGCGGGGATGTGGCAGTTGTTGAAGCTGATGAATACGACAGAAGTTTTCTCAAGCTGACTCCAGACATACTTGTTATCACAAATATTGACTCAGATCATCTGGATATATACAGGGACATAGGTGATATTATTGAAAATTTCAAAATGTTCATTGCCAAGAGAAAGAGTAATTCATACATAATTGCCTGTGGGGATGACAGGGACGTGCTTACAGCAATTAAGGGAATTGATAACAGCATCACATACGGATTTGGAAAGGGCAATGACAAGGTAATTTCAGATATGAGTTTTGATGGAAGCAAATCGGATTACACAATCGAAGGAAACATTATAAGTCTAAAGGTTCCTGGCGCTCATAACATTCTAAATTCAGCCGCAAGTTATCTGGCTGCCCGCGAGCTTAAACTAAGCGTCAACACAATCAGTGAAAGCCTGCGTAACTTCCGTGGTGTGCACAGGCGGCTTGAACTCAAATATGAAAACGGAATGATGATATATGATGATTACGCGCATCACCCTGCTGAAGTAAAGGCTTCGCTTGAAGCAATGAAGCGAATGAAGAACGGAGGAAGGATCATAACAGTGTTTCAGCCGCACCTGTTTACAAGAACAAGAGATTTCTATAAGGAATTTGCAGAAGCATTTAAGGAAACCGATCTACTGTTTCTGGCAAAGATTTATCCGGCAAGGGAAAAGGAAATTGAGGGAGTTACGAGCCGATTGATCTTGAATGAATATTTCAAAATGGGAAAGAACGGAATCTACATTGAGACAAGCGATGAATTGCTGGATACGCTGGAGAGCATGACGAAAGACGGTGATGTAGTTGTGTTTCAGGGAGCCGGTGATATTACAGGAGTTTGTGAGAAATTTGTTAAGAGAATTAATGACAAAAGAGCAGGCTCGGTTCCACTATGAGAAAAAAAATAATCATATTGACTTTGCTTGGAATCGTGGCAGCTGCAGGAGTTTACTATTCCGTCGGTTGGCGAAGCGGCTATGTGATCTCGCGGATAGAAGTTGAGGGCAATCATTCACTAAGCAGGGAAGAGATTCTTTCAGCAGCAAGGGTCAAGGATTCTGCGATCATAGAAAAGGATGCAGAGATTGAACTTATTCAGGATCGCCTGATGAATCATCCGGAAATCAAGAAGGCATTTGTGAGCAAGACGCCTCCATCCGAACTAAGAATTGAAATTATTGAGAAAAGGCCGGTAGCTATTCTTAATTCCGGCAGTGAACTTCTTCTCTTAGATGACGAGCTTGAGACATTTCCGTTCAGGCAGACAGTGAAAGCATATGATATACCTTTGATAAGCGGAGTGAGAATTGAAAATACTCACAATCCAAAGAACAGGTTCAACAAAGAAGATCTCAGGTATGCTCTGTTCCTGATATTGAATGCATACAAGGACAGCAAGATCTTATACAGCAACATTTCGGAGATCAATCTTTCGGATACCGGAAAGTCTATCGTGTATCTGAGTGAAGATTCAAGTCCGTTCTATCTTCCAAGAGATATTCAAAAGAGTCTGTCTGATGAGGATTACAGAAATCAATTGCTTGACAAACTTAAGATCTTTGAAAGTTATCTCAAACAATCTATTGACAGTCATCTGAAAGCTGATGTGAAATATGTAGATCTAAGGTATTCGAATCATGTAATAGTAAATTCAAATCACTGAAAAATGGCAGTTAAGAAGAAAAGGGGATTGACACAGAACAATGAAGTAATCGTGGGACTCGATGTAGGTACTACCAAGATCTGTGTAATTGTGGCGAGGATTTCGGACAACGATACCATTGACGTACTTGGAATAGGCAGGGCTCCTTCACACGGACTTCACAGGGGCATTGTCGTTAATCCTAACAAGACAACTGAATCAATTAAAATTGCTCTTGAAGAAGCCGAATTGAATTCAGGAGTTAGCATATCATCAGTACTTGTTGGAATTGCCGGGCACTATATAAGATGCATACAGACAAGCAGCATAATCGGAATAAATAATTCTGACAGGATAATACAGGAAGAAGATGTTGCCAGATTGCTTGAACAGGCAAAGATACTGAAGCTCCCGAGTGATACAACAATCATAGACGTTATCCCGCAGGAATTTGTAATAGACGGGAAGGACGGGATCTACGATTCTCCGGTAGGAATGTTTGGTACAAAGCTTGAAGCAAAAGTAAACATGATAACAGGGCTTGTCTCCTCGATCGATGATCTTTCAAAGTGCGTAACAAGTTGCGGAGTTGATCTTGATGACATAGTGCTTGAACCAATTGCATCATCTCATGCGGTGCTTGATGAGACAGAAAAGAAAGTCGGAGTTGCAATGATTGATATAGGCGGCGGAACCTCTGACATTGCAGTTTTCAAGAAAGGTGTTTTGAAATATACGGCCGGAATTGGCATTGCAGGAAATCTTGTAACCAATGACATAGTAGAAGCTCTTGGAATTACAGAAGAAGAAGCGGAGAGGATTAAGATTGAATACGGATACTCGTCTGTGTCAGAAATTATAAACGATGAACTAATAACTGTTCAATCGATAAGGGCAAACACGCCGAAGAAAACCAGCAAAAGCATTCTTGCAAGGATCATACAGGCACGCATGCAGGATATTTTCGAACTCTCTGCAATTGAGATACAGAATTCTCAGATAGCAAGAGAACTTCATGCAGGAGTTGTGCTTACAGGCGGCGGATCGCTTATAAGAGGTACAAAGGAGTTAGCCGGAGATATACTTGGAATGGAAGTGAATCTCGGAACACCATCAGGGCTAGCCGGAGGAATGTCAAAGGAAGTTGAGAACCCGATTTATGCAACAGGTGTCGGCCTGGTGCTTCACAGATTAAAGACAATGGATGATGTGAACAAGTTAAAGGAAATTAAGAAAAGAAGAAAAAGGAATTCGTTAAGTGTCAAGGGAATTTTTGACAAGATAAAAGAATGGTTTGATGAACTGTAAGTTTACAAGAATAAAAAAATCAAAATTATTATTTTACAATCTAATACGAAAGGAACTCAAATGCCAATCAGACTAGCCGAGAAAAAACACAACGGCGCTAGGATCAAGGTTATAGGAATAGGAGGGGGCGGTGGAAACATCCTGAACTCCATGGTTGACAAGGGGATAAAGGGAGTGGAGTTTATTGCTGTCAATACGGACATACAGGCTTTGGAAAACAATAAAGCCGAAGTGAAGCTTCAGATAGGAAAAGGTTTGACTAAGGGACTTGGAACAGGAATGGATGATGAGATTGCAGCAAAAGCTGTTGATGAAAACAGAACAGAGATTGAGCAGCTGCTTGAAGGAAGTGATATGGTATTTGTTACTGCCGGAATGGGAGGCGGAACAGGGACCGGCGGAGCCCCGGTGATCGCACGCATAGCCAAGAATGTCGGTGCGCTGGTAGTAGCAATTATTACCAAGCCGTTCAAATTTGAAGGCAAGCAGAGAACAGAACTTGCGGAAAAGGGAATCGAGAAACTCAGATCCGAAGTTGACAGTCTTATCATTGTTCCAAATGAAAACATCCTAAAATACGGAATCGATCTCACTAAGAAGAAAGCGTTCGAGCTTGCGGACAAAGTACTGCACAATGCAACAAACGGAATCTCTAAGATCATAACTGAACACGGGGAGATCAATGTTGACTTTGCAGATGTTAAAACAATAATGAAAGATATGGGTGAAGCAATGATCGGAACAGGTATTGCAACGGGAGAATCAAGAGCGGAGAAATGCGCCAGGCAAGCACTTGTGAATCCTGTGCTTGATGAAGTCTGCATCAAAGGTTCCAAAAGTGTTCTTACAAACATTGTGCATGACGGCAATATAATGATGAGCGAGATAGATACAATTAATACTATCATCCGTGAGGAAGTTGGAGAAGATGCAAAGTATATTTTCGGATTGGTGGAAGATGCAAGTATGGGTGAAGATATCATGGTTACAGTAATTGCAACAGGCTTCTCAAAGAAAGCCGCGGAGCAATTCAGTGAATTTGAATTAGAAGATGATTTTGAAAGTACCAGACCTCAGAGAAATCCATTCCAGAATCAGAGAGGCAGGATCACGGAGATTCCAACTGTAGATAGGCTTGGAACTCTCGATAAGCCCAGTTACATAAGAAGAGAGGTAAAGCTTTCAGATGATCTCAGCGAAACGAAAAAGAAAATTGTTCATCAAACAGAAGATGATCTTCGAGTGGAAGATTTTGCAATTGACGATGAATATTCAAAGCCGGCTTTTCTGAGGAAGCAGGCTGACTGAGGAGTTGAAAGTTGAAAGTTGCGGCGAAGCCATCCCTCCGGGAAAAGTTGAAAGTGTGAAGTGACAAGTTAAATAAGACAGGCATTTAGATTGTGTTTGTTATCCCCGCTTCTTTTTGGCGGGGATTTCTATTTGATTAAGAGTTTAGAATTTAAAAATACACACAGAGATAGATTTACTCATACATGCAGGAAAATTATTCAATGAGAATAATTTTTTCCCTTCCTAATCGAATTTACATTGAGTAAATTTGTATACAACAGTTTAGAACAGACGGTCTTTGAGTTGATGATCTAATTCAGATTTTAGTAAGCAACTCCCGGACATTCAATCAAAACCAACTGTACCTATTTTTAATGGGAGCCGAAAGTCTAATATTATTCTTCATATTCGGAATACTTCTCGTTGGAGGCGGAATAGTTGTTTCTTATCTAATAGCCCCGAGTTCCAAAAATGCCATTAAGGATGAAGCTTATGAATGCGGTATTCCGACCAAAGGCGAATCCTGGGTTCAATTCAGGGTAGGTTACTATCTATTCGCAATTCTCTTTTTGATATTTGAAGTCGAAACAATTTTCATGATCCCTTGGGCTGTTGTAATGAAGGATCTGGGAATGGTTGCATTTGTTGAAATTATAATATTCCTGGCAATTGTATTGCTTGGACTTTTGTATGCATGGAACAGAGGAGCTTTGAAATGGGATTAGAAAATAACAATACCGTTCCAAAAGATTTTCCTGGAAAAGTTGTACCAACACCGGGAGGCAACATTGTAGTGACAACAATTGACGGAATAATCAACTGGTCACGAGCAAACTCATTGTGGCCGCTTGTTTTCGGTACAAGTTGTTGCGCAATTGAAATGATGGCCACGGGCGCATCGAAACATGACTGGGCAAGATTTGGAGCGGAGGTGGCTAGAGCAACTCCGAGACAGGCAGATCTGATAGTAATTGCCGGCACTATTGTAAACAAGATGGCGCCGGTTCTGAAACGACTTTATGACCAAATGGCTGATCCGAAATATGTAATAGCAATGGGGGCTTGTGCAGTTTCAGGCGGGCCATTCTACTATAATTCGTATTCAGTTGTAAAGGGAGCAGATCATGTGATACCTGTTGATGTTTATGTGCCGGGCTGTCCGCCCAGACCTGAAGCATTGCTATATGGAATTTTGCAGTTGCAAGATAAGATCCGAACTGAATCAATAACAGTTCCAAAAGACACGTTAAAAGACTACTAGAATCTATTCGTATGAACAACGATCAGATAAAGGAAAGAATTCTTCAATGGTTTCCTGAAGCTGAAATTCCTGCAGAAACCGGACAGTATCTAAATGTAATTGTTACACCGGAAATGCTGCATCCGCTTGCCGAAAAGCTCCGATACTCCGCAGATACAAAATTCGATTATTTATTTTGTTTGACAGGTGTTGACTGGGTCACTCATCTGATGGTAGTGTATCATCTCGATTCAACAAAATTTGGTCATGAAATGGTTTTGAAAGTGAAGATACCTGACAGAGTGGATCCAGTTGTTGATACAGTTTGTGATATCTGGAAGACGGCAGAGTTTCATGAGAGGGAAGTTTATGATTTGTTTGGAGTCAAGTTCAGAAATCATCCGGATCTGAGGAGGATACTGCTTGAGGATGACTGGGAAGGATATCCTATGAGAAAAGATTACAAGGACGAAGCAAATATTGTTGAGCTATGATCACAGACAAGACAGTACTCGGAAGTGAAACGCAGGAATATTTCATAAACATGGGTCCTCAGCATCCGTCAACTCACGGTGTGCTGAGATTATTGCTTACTCTTGACGGCGAAATAATCCGAAAGGTTGAACCGCACATGGGTTACATCCACCGCTCAATAGAGAAAATGTGCGAGAAAGATTCTTATCAGCAAATTGTTCATCTTACTGACAGGATGGATTATTTGTCTTGCCACATAAATAATGAAGCTGTTTGCCTGACAGTAGAGCAAGGACTGCAGCTCGAAATTCCTGAAAGAGTAAAAGTCATTCGTACCATAATCTCCGAGCTTACCCGTCTTTCTTCTCACCAGCTTTGGTGGGGTGTTATGGGTATGGATCTCGGAGCAATTACAACTTTTCTGTACGGATTCAGGGACAGGGAAATGATCACAGACATATTTGAAGAGACATGCGGTGCAAGGCTGACCATGAATTATAATGTTCCCGGTGGATTGATGTTTGATATTCATCCTAACTTTCAGAAAAGGACAAAAGATTTCATTTCATATTTTAAGACAAAACTTCCGGAGTACAAAGAACTTCTCACGGGAAATGTGATCTTTGAGGAAAGAACTAAAGGAATCGGCTACATTTCTAAAGAGGATGTGATTTCTTACGGAGTTACCGGACCTTCAGGAAGAGGTTCCGGATTTTCCTGTGACATCAGAAAGCATCATCCATACAGCGCATACGACAGAGTTCAATTCAAAGAAATTCTTTACGAAGATGGAGATTCTTATGCTAGATATATGGTACGCATGGATGAGATGGTGGAATCGATGCACATAATTGAACAGCTGATTGACAATATTCCCGAAGGTGATTATAAGGCAAAGACAAAAGCAGTTATTAAACTTCCTGCAGGGGAATATTACAAACGGGTAGAAACTGCACGCGGTGAACTTGGAGTTTATATAATAAGTGATAACAAGAAGAGCCCATACAGGGTTAAATTCCGTTCGCCTGGATTTTCGAACTTGTCCGCTCTTGATACAATGGCAAGGGGCTGCAAGATAGCCGACCTTGTTGCAATGATGTCAACACTTGATTTGGTAATTCCTGATATTGACAGATAAAACGATGACACTACTAAATTTTAGCATTTACGATTTTTCCGCTCTGATAAATTCAATTGATGCTTGGCTGGTTGAGACATTCTCTCCAACATTGGGGCACTTGATCGGGTTGGTGCTTGTAGGAACCTGCTTCCTTATCTTCACTGCATTGCTAGGACTCTCACTCGTTTATATTGAAAGAAAGATCTGTGCATTCTTTCAGCAGAGACTTGGTCCCATGAGAGTCGGATTCTGGGGAACGGCACAGACAGTTGCCGACATTATAAAGCTTCTTTTTAAGGAATCCCTTATCACCAAAAAATCCGACAAATTTCTTTTCAACCTCGCTGCATTTGTGATCATGATGGCGCCATTCATAGTTCTTTCGGCAATACCTTTTGCCAAAGGGCTTCAGGCACTCGATCTTAATATCGGTTTGTTCTTTATAATTTCCGTTTCATCAATTGGTGTAACGGGAATTTTACTTGCGGGCTGGTCAAGCAACAATAAGTATTCTTTGATCGGTGCAATGAGAAGCGGCGCACAGATAGTTAGTTATGAATTGTCTGTCGCAATTTCGTTGATGACAATTGTCATACTGACCGGAAGTCTTCAGCTATCCGAGATTATTGCAAGCCAAAGCGACGGCTGGTGGATTTTCAAAGGCAATATTCCTGCAATAATTGCATTTGGGGTTTACATTATTGCAAGTACGGCAGAGACGAACAGAGGGCCGTTCGATATGGCAGAAGCAGAATCTGAAATTACAGCCGGCTTTCACACTGAATATTCAGGAATTAAATTTGCGTTCTTCTTCCTTGCCGAGTATGTAAACTTCTTCATCATTTCAGCAGTAGGCGCAACTGTTTTCTTCGGAGGATGGATGCCACTGCATATTGGTGATGCTACTTTCTTCAACAGCGCAATGGATGTAATACCTCCTATTGTGTGGTTCTTCGGAAAGATTGCCGTTATAATGTTCTTTATAATGTGGTTCAAGTGGACATTCCCGAGATTAAGGATAGATCAGCTGCTCACTCTGGAGTGGAAATATCTTCTGCCTATAAGTATCATCAATCTTCTGCTGATGTCTATAGTTGCGCTGAAAGGATGGCACTTCTGAGATGAGATTAGTAAAGAACATAAAGCAATATTTTGGTGAGATCTTCCACGCCATTAGGTCATTGATTACAGGCATGAAAGTAACAGGCTATTACTTTTTCCATCCGAAGGAAATTGTAACACAGCAGTATCCGGAGAATCGGGAAACTCTGAAGATGTTCGACAGATTCAGAGGTGAAGTGATACTGATTCATGACGAGAACAATTTACATCGCTGCACCGGTTGTTCTGCCTGCGAAATTGCCTGTCCCAATGGAACAATTGAGATAATAAACAAGAAGGATGTCGATCCTGAAACAGGAAAATCGACCAAAGCTATTGATAAGTTTGTATATCACCTCTCTATGTGTACATTCTGCAACCTGTGCATTATAGCTTGTCCGACAGATGCCATAAAGATGGCACAGACATTTGAGCACGCGGTTTTTGACAGATCTAAACTAACGAAAGTATTGAATAATCCGGGATCAAAATTAATGCCCGGGATCAGAGAATGATGAAATGGAAGTAGTACTGTTTTACATATTGGCCGGCATGATCCTGATCTTCTCAGTGCTGACGGTAACAAGCAGGAGAATTCTAAGAGCTGCTGTGTATTTGCTCTTTGTATTGATTGCAGCAGCAGGACTTTTCTTTGTGCTTCAGTTTGAATTTCTTGCGGCTGTACAGCTTACGCTTTATGCCGGGGGAATTATTGTCCTTATAATTTTTTCCATAATGCTTACCAGCCATGTAAGCGAAAAGCTTGAGGCACCGGGTATTAAGAAAACTGCATTTGCACTCATTGCATGTGCGGCTGGAGCAATTGTAACTATCAGCACAATACTGAATTATGACTTCCCCGCTTATTCCGGCGGTAATGTTGATGCAAGCATGAAAGCTATTGGAACAAGCCTGCTGGGATATAAAGAAAACGGATTCGCATTGCCGTTTGAAGTTATCAGCTTACTGTTGCTTGCAGCGATGCTTGGGGCAATAATAATTGCGAAGAGAAAAGAAAATTGACAGAATGTTATGATTGATAAGATTGGAATTGAACAATTCATGATACTGAGTACACTGATGTTCTTCATTGGTGTCTACGGATTTCTTGTCAGAAAAAATCTGATCACAATGCTGATGTCAGTTGAACTAATACTCAATGCGGTGAACATAAATTTTGTTGCATTCAATAAATTCTATTACCCGCAAAATCTGCAAGGGCACTTCTTTGCGATGTTTGTAATAGCCATAGCTGCAACTGAAGTGGCGGTCGCAATTGCAATAATCATAAGTCTTTACAGAAAGATCAGAACCATTGATGTTGAAGAAGTTGATGAAATGAAATATTAATGAATCATGATTACTGAATCTTATTCATATACTGTTGCCATTCCGCTGGTACTCTTCTTTTCATTCCTGCTTATAGGACTTGCAGGAGGAAAGTTGAAGCCTATTGTTTCAGGTGTTTTCGGAACATTTTTTTTGCTGGTATCAACGGTTCTTTCTTACTATACGGCTTACAGTTATTTTTTTGTTGACGGAAAACTAAACGGGGCATATCAGAAGCTTATCGCCTACGATTCGCTCTGGCTCACATTCACTGACAAGCTTCAGATTCACATGGGTGTATTGCTCGATCCTATTTCCGTAGTGATGCTTGTTGTGATTACAACTGTGTCTCTGATGGTTCACATTTATAGTCTGAGTTACATGAAAGACGAAACAGGTTTCTCACGATATTATTCGTTCCTGTCTTTGTTTACATTTTCAATGCTTGGACTGGTAATGGCTTCAAATATTTTTCAGATTTATATTTTCTGGGAGCTTGTAGGACTCTCATCATATCTCCTTATTGGACATTACTATGAAAGACCTTCAGCAGTGGCCGCTTCCAAGAAGGCGTTCATTGTTACAAGATTTGCTGACATGGGTTTTCTTGTCGGAATACTTCTACTGTCGAGCTTTACCGGCACGTTTGATTTTCTCAAACTGACTGATCCGAACGGTTCGGCGCTAACTCAGGGTTCAGCAATCAGTTTTCTTGGATTGTCAGTGATGACATGGAGTCTTCTGCTGATCTTCACGGGTGCGGCGGGAAAGTCTGCAATGTTTCCGCTTCACATCTGGCTTCCTGATGCAATGGAAGGTCCTACACCGGTCTCTGCACTTATTCATGCTGCAACTATGGTTGTTGCAGGAGTCTATCTTGTAGCAAGACTTTTTACTATCTACGTCTTTGCCGCGCCGGATGCTTTGATCTTTATTGGTTATATCGGAACGTTCACTTCGTTGTTTGCTGCAGTAATTGCTTGCACGCAGACGGACATAAAAAGAGTCTTGGCCTTCTCCACAATTTCTCAGATAGGATTGATGATGGGAGGTTTGGGCGTTTCCGGATATGCTGGTGCTGAAGGACTTGGTTACACTGCATCTATGTTTCACTTGTTTACTCATGCAATGTTCAAGGCGTTGTTGTTCCTTTGTGCGGGAGCTGTAATACATGCAGTTCATACCAATGAGCTTTGGGAAATGGGCGGGTTGAAAAAATTTCTGCCGGTAACAAATATTGCATTCCTCATCGGCTGTCTTGCAATTGCAGGCATTCCGCCACTTTCAGGATTTTTCAGCAAAGATGAAATTCTTACTGCAGCTTATGAAAAAGACAAGATACTATTCTATGTGCAATTCCTTGTTGCCGGCATGACTGCCTTTTATATGTTCCGTCTTTATTTCGGAATATTCTGGAATAAGGAAAGAGATTATCACAGCAAGCCGCATGAGGCGCCTTTCACAATGCTGTTTTCTTTGATCTTCCTTTCAATTGCAGCGGCAGTATCCGGATTTATTCCATTCAGCGAATTTGTAACTCCTGATCTGAAGCCGTTTGAATCTCACATACATTGGTCGATTGCCATACCTGCAATTGCTATTGCTGTTATTGGGGTAACGTTAGCTTCGGTGTTGTACAGAAAGGATTCTGACTTGCCCGACAAAATAAGTATTTCTCTCGGTGGTCTCTACAAAGCAGCACACAGAAAATTTTACATTGACGAGATCTACATGTTCATAACCAAGAATGTGATCTTCAATTACATCTCTGCTCCGATTGCTTGGTTTGACAGAAACATAATTGACAATACTATGAACGGCATTGCAGCAATTACTAATTTCATTTCAGTGAAGATTAGAGGTTTTCAGTCAGGACAACTTCAGCAATATGCATATGTAATGGTTTCAGGGCTCATCATAATTGTTCTTGTTGCATTGTATTTTATGAATAACTAAACGCGGAGAATGAGATGAATAGTTTACTCTGGCTACTTGCAATTCCTTTGGTCACTGTCTTCGTATTGATGTTTTGCAATGACAGGAGACAGTACCGGCTCTCTGCCGCTTTTGGCATGGGATTGCAGTTGATATATTCCTTCTATCTGGTATTCAGATATACTGCAGAGAGGAGTTCCGGGAATACAGAACAAATGGTATTCATGCACGAGTACAGATGGTTTGAATCATTCAACATAATTTTCACAACCGGCATTGATGCTATATCATTGTCCCTGATTGTTCTGACAGCTATAGTGACTTTCACAGGAATTCTGGTTTCCTGGAATACGGAAAAACTTCCGAAAGAATTTTTCATCTCGCTCATTGTTCTTGCAACAGGAGTGTTTGGATTTTTCATGACAATTGATCTGTTCACAATGTTCCTGTTTTATGAACTGGCAGTGATACCGATGTACATTCTCATCGGAATATGGGGAAGCGGCAAGAAGGAATATGCGGCAATGAAGCTTACGCTTATGTTGATGGGAGCTTCTGCATTATTGCTTGTCGGCATTCTTGGGCTATATACATTTTCTTCGCCTGATGCCAATCTTCTGAGCTTCAACATTCTAGATATAGCTAATGCAAATATTCCGGTTGATACGCAAAGATTCTTCTTCCCTATGGTCTTCATCGGGTTCGGAGTATTGGGGGCGTTGTTCCCTTTGCATACATGGTCACCTGACGGACACTCATCGGCGCCGACTGCCGTATCAATGCTTCACGCAGGTGTGCTTATGAAGATGGGAGGCTATGGCTGTCTGAGAGTGGCAATGTATCTTCTTCCGGAAGCTGCAAAAGAGCTTGCATGGATATTCATAATACTGACAACGATCAGCATAGTTTACGGAGCATTCGGAGCAATAGCTCAGAAAGATTTGAAGTATATCAATGCTTATTCTTCAGTCAGTCACTGCGGACTGGTTCTGTTTGCAATACTCATGATGAATCAGACAGCATTGAACGGCTCAGTGTTGCAAATGATTTCCCACGGATTGATGACGGCTCTTTTCTTCGCGCTTATCGGAATGATTTATGAGAGGACTCATACGCGTGACATAAGATTGATGGGCGGCCTTATGAAGATAATGCCGTTCCTCGGTGTATGTTATATGATTGCGGGATTTGCATCTCTAGGACTGCCGGGACTTAGCGGCTTTGTTGCAGAGATCAATGTATTTGTTGGTGCCTTCATGCATCCTGACAGTTTTCACAGAGTGGCGACCGTGATTGCGGTTTCGTCGATTGTTATTACGGCTGTTTATATATTAAGAGTTGTAGGCAAATTGCTTCTTGGTCCGCTTGATGAAGAACATGCTTATGAAACAGGCGATGCGAGATGGAATGAAAGATGGGCAAATGTAATTTTGATAGTATCAATTGCCGCTATCGGAATCGCACCGTTCTGGTTATCTGACGCACTCATAAAAAGCCTGCAACCAATTATTCAGAAACTCCAATGATGATATCGTATGACTATTGACCAAATATTACTGATGAGACATGAACTGATGCTTGTAGCAGTCGGTGTCATAGTTCTGATCATGGATCTGATGACATCTGCTGAGACTAAGCACAGGATCATCCCGGTTGCAATTGTACTATTCTTAGTAAATACGATAATCGGATTTCTTCCAATAGAAACAGGAAAGATTTTCGGAGGGATGTACAATACTGATGACATTACCATCTTGATGAAGAATGCCATGAACATTGGCGTGTTTATTATTTTTCTTCAATCAGCAGAATGGCTGAGAAGGCATGAAGACAGGTTCAACAGCCACGGTGCTTACTTCTTCATTATAGTGGCTTCACTAGCCGGAATGGACTATCTGATTTCATCCGGTGACTTCCTTATGTTCTTCATCGGTACGGAGCTTGCAACTATTCCGATTGCTGCGTTAGTTGCGATTGAAAAAGCGAGAAGTAAATCCGCCGAAGCCGGTGTCAAGCTCATTCTCTCGGCAGCTCTTTCTTCAGGCATAACTCTCTTTGGTATTTCTCTAATTTACGGAACAACCGGTTCAATCTATTTTGCTGAGGTCAGCAAAGCATTTGGCAACAACAGTCTGCAGATACTTGCTTTCATTTTCATCTTCGCCGGTGTTGCATTCAAAATTTCCATAGTGCCGTTCCATTTGTGGACAGCAGATGTTTACGAAGGTGCACCAATAAGTATTACCTCGTATCTTTCAGTAATATCAAAAGCATCTGCAATCTTCATACTTGTAATTCTTCTTTACAAAGTATTTTATGCAATACCGGATATCCGAAATAATATCCTTTATGCTACATCAGTTCTTACAATGACAATTGGCAATTTGTTTGCGATCAGGCAGCAGAATATGAAGAGATTTCTTGCATTCTCTTCAATAGCTCAGGCAGGTTTTGTGTTTCTTGGTATCATTGGCGGTACTCAAATAGGATTCGCAGCGGTAGTTTATTTCCTGCTTATCTATGTCTTTTCTAATCTTGGAGCATTCGGAGTAGTAGCCGCAATTTCCTGTGCAACCGGAAAGGAAAATATGGATGACTATAACGGTCTGTATAAAAACAATCCAAAGATGAGCCTTGTAATGATGTTATCACTTTTTTCGCTGGCAGGAATTCCGCCTGTTGCAGGATTCTTCGGAAAGTTCTTTCTGTTCACTTCTGCTGCAAAAGAAGGATACTTCATACTTGTATTGATTGCAGTTGTGAATGTAACCATTTCACTTTATTATTACTTGCTTGTCATAAAAGCAATGTTCATAAATGAGCAGGAAAACCCGATTGAAAGAATTGACAATGACATATATACAAAACTTGGTCTCGCGATTTGCGCAGCGGGTATTCTTGCCATCGGATTCTTCGGTTCAATATTTGATTTCATTAACAGCAAAACATTCGGAGCAATGTGATAGAGATGGCACTTACCAGCGGAAAACATATTGAGAAAGAAGTTGAAGGAGTTCGATGCCGGATCGTTGAATCTGGTATCACTGAAGACAGAATGAATTTTCTTAAGAAACTTCTTGAGCACAATGGATATGAAGCTAAAGCAGAGAAAGATGTGAAGAAGGATGAAACACTTCCGGATACTTACACAATTGGTGTCACAGAGATTATCTTCAATCCGGTGATTGCAGTCTATGAAAGAAAGCTGAGAACTCATGACGGAAAGATCGTCACTCCGCAGTACTGGCGGCAGACCGGTGAGGATATGAAGAAGTGGTATTGGAAAGTACAGTACGAAGAGTAAATCCCTTCTTTTAAAGATAGTTTTCTCACTTCAAAGATTTCTAAATCAGTTTCCCGGATTTTACCATTTACACTTTTTATGCAATTGATCATTTGATATTCTTTCAATCATAAAATTGTCTGCTCTATTTTTATTTGGTTAATCAATTCCATTTTATTTCGAGCAGCCAGAGAAGTATTTGTTGTACTTAAACACTTCTAGGTTTTATCAAATGAAACCTTTCCTTCCAGCCTTTCTTTGGTTCCAATTCCATACTGCATAATACATTTGAGGGCATCTCTTTTGGTAATATCAAGCCTCTTTACATTTGATGGATCCATAATGTAAACATTTCCGCTTGAGATTGATGGTGCACCCGGAACAAACACAACAAGCATTCCGTCTTTCATTTCTTCAACTATAAATGAGAATAACCAACCGTCGTCAATCAGGGTCAGGCATGGCTTAAGGTCATTTCCCTGCTCCCCGATTTTTTCCGAAAAAAGGTGTTTGAACAACATATAACCTGGAACCAGTGTCTCAATTTTTTTAACAAAGTGATTTCCGAATCCGGATCTGATTGAGGCATACCCTGCAGCGATCACAATAAGTGTGAAGAGAACCACAATCGCCAAACCCGGATAACCAAATCCCAATACTGAACCCTGAGGCAGCAGTTGCAGAATGGGCTGAAGTGTTTCCTTCAGGAATGAAGACATAGTTGACAGCAAAAACACAAACAAAAGAGTTGGAATGATTGTATATAATCCCTGTACAAAAAGTGATTTGACAGTTATCTTCTCCATATTTGCATATTGAATTAATTTGATGGGAAATTACTTCCGGGTAATTTAACAACTTACAGTTTAATAAAATATGCCAGAGTTCACTTCGGGTAAGCTGTTCAACCGTCCTTTCGATTTTGACAAGAGAAGGGAAATCTTTTGAAGCAAAAAGTCATTGCGTACATTTCTTACAGTCCCCGCGGTGACTAAGCCAAAGATCAATAGCTCCGGCATTTGATTTATTTGCATAGAAACCGGGATCACTTATCTTGCAGACTTCCGAAGCTTCATGCTGGTAATTCCGTCTTTCTTCAGATAAAGTGTATTGCCGCTTGAAGATATTGAATAAGAATCTACCTTTTTAAGTGTGTTGAGAAATGCCTTTTCGCCATTCATTCCTTCTATACAGAGCATTTCGGTTGTCATTATATTTTCAGATATTTTCATTTTATTATCGTCAATTGAATAACTGCATGAAAAGCTATTGCATCCTGAACTGCCGCTTGCACTGTTATTCTTTGTGTCAAACTTAATGAAGGGCTTTTGGTCAGGAAAGAGATCAGTAAATGATTGTTTATTGTGCCGAATATAGTTCAATTCCCAAGTGGCGTCAAGCGCGGCAGATGTTGAAACTTCTGGATTCTCTTTATTCCTCGGTGCTGACGTTTTGTCGGAGGAACCGCATCCCCAAAATGCAAAGATGAAGATGGTTAACATAATGATTCTTTGTCTCATAAGATCTGAAATAACCATTTGCTTTTATCCAAATGAGTGTGAAACTGAGATACTAATCAAACTATGCTTTCTGAAGGATCATCAGAGATTCAAAGTTGAAGCTGCCCGTTATTAGTTCAATAAGTTTGTTCTATACTGCTAATTACATATCACTATAATCATATTGGAGGTCCACCGATTTGCTTAGATAACCTCCAATAGGAATTATGAATTGAATAGATCAGCAATTCAGTTCAATTCACTCACTTTTTTGTGTAGATCGTCTTTCCATCCTTGATCGTCTCCACCACCCTTATATCTTTGATTGTCATAGGATCTGCTTTTAGAGGATTGTTGTCAAGAATCACAAGGTCTGCTCTCTTGCCGGTTTTTAAACTGCCTTTTGAATCTTCTTCAATATATTGTCGGGCAACATTGATCGTCATTGCCTGAAGTCCTTCGTAGGGCGTTATCTTCTGATCTGCGCCGATGACTTCTCCTGCGCGGGAAACCCTGTTCACTGCTGACCAAAGCATGAACATCTGATCAATCGGTGCAACATAGAAGTCCGTATGATTTGTTGGACGAAGTCCTTTATCTATCGCATCGCGCATTGGACTGATGTACATCGCCTGTTCTTTGCCACGGTTAGCAATATGAGACTCAGCAAAGTAGTATGTATGCAGAGTGTAGAATGAAGGGAGTATCTTGTACTCAAGATATTTATCAAGCTGATCCTTTCTTGTAAACTGCGCATGGATCATTGTAATGTGTCTGTCCTTTGTCAGATCATCTTTTGCAGCAAACTCGTGTGCTTTTATGAATGCATCAATGGCACCGTCTCCGTTTGCATGGAGGTTTAGCGGAACACCCATTTCATAAACTCGCTTAACTGCCGGGTTAATGATTTCTTGCGGAGCTGATAGTTCTCCGGACCAGTTCTTCTCGCCTCCGGGACCGCCTGTCAGATAAGGTTTTGTAAAGAAGGCAGTCTTTCCCTGAGGTGAGCCGTCAATAGTGATCTTAACTCCGCCTATCTTGAAACCCCTGTCATATTTGCCCCATTTTTCAAGAGGCATTAATTTCAGGCAAGTGTCCAGTTCGGTGATGAAAGGGTACGCAATCACATCAATCATATTAGCACCGCTTTCTGTTGCTCTAAGCATTACTCTCAGATCATCAGCATGAGTTGCTCCTTCATGCACAGTTGTTATTCCTGATTCTGCATATATCATTTGTCCCGCTTTTGTCCATTCAACTTCCTGCTCACGGGTTGGTTTTGGTAAACCTGCAAATACATTGAGATACGCTGTTTCCATTATCAATCCATAAGGTTCATCAGTGCCGGGCTTTCGCACAATCACACCTCCGGGAGGAGTTTTGGTCTCTGCAGATATATTGAATTTCTTGAGTGCAGCAGAATTGAGAACACCGCCATGCATGGACACATGTCCGACAATTACAGGGTTATCCGGAAATACCTTGTCAAGGTCATCACGGTTTAGCAATCGGCCATCCGGCATTACGTTTTCATCATAACCGTAGGCCTGGATCAGTTCACCTTTCGGTACATTCTTCTCAACTCTAAATTTTTCTATTGCTGAAACAATGCTCTCAACATCCTTGCCTGGTCCTGCTGGCGGAGCATATACTTTTACCTGATTAGCTGCTGTCAATGCACTGATATAATGGCTGTGTGCATCAAGGAAACCCGGCAGAAGTGTCTTTCCCTGTAAATCCACCATCTTGTGACCCTTTCCGGCTTTCTTCATGGCTTCGTCCTTTGCTCCGACAAAGAGTATTCTGCCGTCTTTCACAACAAGTGCTTCTGCATACACAGGTTGATTACCTTCCATTGTGATGATGTCTCCATTGTAATACATAATGGCTACACTGCTGTCCAACTTTTTGTCGGAAGTTGATCGCTGTTGATTGTCTGAAGTTTGATTACACCCTCCAATTACAAACACTGCGATCACAATGAAGATTAGTCTTCTCATAAGAATAGAATTATTTTAAATTGTAACAAGAATTTGATCTTTGGAAATTGCTGCCATGAAATTCCAAATGCAATGTTTCGGAATTCAATATTTTGAGGATGGTTTAACAGAGAGCTAAATCACAAAACAGTTTTCAAGATCACATTGCTATTCAGCTGTTGTGCCTTCCATTCAGAACCATAAATTTGAACAAACACTGCGATGCAAAATATTGGCAGGGCATCATAGATTCAACTCTAATATACTTGAGGTGAACTCAAATAAAAATCACTTTTCAGCAACTTCAAAGTCCAAGTAACTCTACGCAAGTACTATTTCTAATTCCCAATTTCTGATTGAAAAAAGCGACATCCGAATTATTCTTCGAATGCCGCTTTAACTTTTCAGAAAAAAATTCCTAATTCCTAATTCCTAATTGACTAAGCAATCTCCCAGGTCTTATCTCCGGAGAGAATCTCATTGAGCGGAGTCTTTCCCTTTTTCTTAAGCACGGCCTCTATCTGATTAGCCATTTGAACTTCGTATGTCGGTCTGTCAATTGAATATAACACTCCAAATGGTCTCGGTAAATGATAGCCGTTGTGATTTAGATCTGTGAATGCCGCAAGCATCCCTGCTTTTACTTTATCCTTCTCATCATGAATCCACAGGTCGTTTATCGAACTTGTGCCGTCGTTCAGGTCAACAATTGATGGCTTGAATCCGTCAAGCTTTATTCCTTTGTCTGCATTTTGTCCGTATACAAGCGGTTTGCCGTGTTCAACATATAAAGCTTCTTCCTTCTTTGTTTCCTTTTCAGAAAATACAAAGAATGCACCGTCGTTGAATACCGGACAGTTCTGATAGATCTCAACGAATGATGCGCCTTTATGAACGTGTGCCTGCCTCAATACTGCCTGCATGTGTTTAGGGTCACGATCAAGAGTTCTTGCAACAAAAGAGCCTTTCGCTCCAAGTGCCAGCTCAGCTGTATTGAACGGTTCCTCTATTGATCCGTAAGGCGATGACTTTGTTACAATACCTGTCTCGGAAGTAGGAGAGTATTGGCCTTTGGTCAATCCGTATATCTGATTATTGAAAAGAAGAATCTTGATGTCAAAATTTTTCCTAAGCAGGTGAATGAAATGATTTCCTCCAATTGACAATGCATCTCCGTCACCTGTCACAACCCAAACACTAAGCTCCGGTCTTGATGCTTTCAGTCCCGAGGCTATTGCTGTAGCCCTGCCGTGTATTGAGTGCATGCCATAAGTGTCCATGTAGTAAGTGAATCGTGATGAGCAACCAATGCCTGAAATGAATACGTAATCTTCCTTCTTGAATCCGAGTTCAGGAAAGATAGTCTGTACTTGCTTGAGTATTGAATAATCGCCACAACCGGGACACCACTTCACATCCTGATCAGGTGCGAAATCCTTGCTTGAAAGCCTTTCCGTGACTGGGTTGCTGTTTGTTTCTATCATTTGAATTAACTATTTAAAAGTTCATTGATTTTTGTTTTGATCTCGCCCGTTGTAAAAGGCAATCCTTTTATTTTTTTCAGTCCAACTGCCGGTATCAGAAACCTGTCCCTTATAATTCTTATCAACTGTCCGTCATTAATTTCCGGGATCATTACATGTTTGTGATTCTTCAGAAGTTCACCGAGATTGCGGGGCATCGGATTAAGATATCTTAGATGAATATGAGCTACATCTTTTCCTTCTTCAAGCAATTCTACCATGGCACCTTTAGCGGAGCCGTAAGTAGAGCCCCAGCTCAATACAAGCACTTTTGCATTTTCATTTCCCGAATCCAGTTTCTGAAGAGGTATGTGATCTGCAATAGCATTTATCTTTGCTGCTCTCAAATGCACCATGAGTTCGTGATTATTGGCATCATAGGAAATATTTCCTGTCTCATTTGCTTTCTCGAGTCCGCCGATACGGTGCTCAAGTCCGGGTGTTCCGGGCTTTACTCTTGGCCGTACAAATCTCTCATCTCTCCGGTATGGGTAAAATATTCCTTCTTCAGAATTTGGCTTGTCAGTGAAAACAACATTTATCGGCTGAAGCTGATCCCCGGTTGGAAATTTCCACGGTTCTGACCCGTTGGCGATGTAACCGTCACTGAGAAGGATCACAGGTGTCATGTGTTCGAGCGCGATTCGGCAAGCTTCATAAACCGCTTCGAAACAATCAGCGGGTGAAGCTGCGGCAATGATAGGAAGCGGAGCTTCTCCGTGCCTTCCGTAGAATGCCTGCATAAGATCTGACTGCTCTGTCTTCGTCGGCAAACCGGTAGAAGGTCCGCCTCTCTGAATATTAATTATAACCAATGGTATTTCAAGCATTGTTGCAAGTCCCATTGCTTCTGCTTTGAGAGACATGCCCGGTCCTGATGTTGTTGTAACTCCAAGACTTCCTCCGTAAGATGCACCGATGGCTGCGCAAATTCCCGCGATCTCATCCTCCGCCTGAAAGGTACGGACATTCATGTTCTTGTATTTCGAAAGCTCATGAAGTATGTCAGAAGCGGGAGTTATAGGATATGATCCGAGGAACAGAGGACTTCCGGATTTTTCAGCAGCGGCTATCAATGCAATCACTGCGGCATTATTTCCGGTAATATTCCTGTAAGTTCCTGCGGGAAGTTTTGACGTGCTTATCTTGAATCTTGTATTAAAGATCTCAGTCGTATCGCCGTAGTTCCATCCTGCCCTCAAAGCTTTGATGTTCGCATCTGCAATAACAGGGCTCTTCGCAAACTTTTCCTGAATGAATTGAATCGTATATTCAGGTGACTGATCAAATATCCAGTAAAGCATTCCGAGGACAAACATGTTCTTTGATCTTTCTAGCTCTTTGTTGCTCAATCCAAGGTTTGAAAGAGCATCCTTTATTAAACTTGTTACATTTACTTTGTAAACAATGTAGTTGTCAAGTGAAGTGTCATCCAGCGGATTTACACCATCGGGGTACTCTGCAAGGCGGAGATTTTTCGCATCAAATCCTGCAGTATTCGTAATTATGATTCCGCCTTTTTTCAGATTCTTAAGGTCTGATTTCAAAGCCGCAGCATTCATTGCTACCAGAACGTCATATTCATCTCCCGGTGTGTATATATCCTTACTGCCAAAGTGTACCTGGAATCCTGAAACACCCGCGAGTGTCCCTGCCGGAGCTCTTATTTCAGCGGGAAATTCAGGGAAGGTAGCAAGATCTTTACCGAGGAACGCGGCAGTATCTGTAAACTGCATGCCGGTCAATTGCATACCATCTCCGGAGTCACCCGAAAAACGGACAACCATACTCTCGGCTTCAATTATTTCTTCTGTGGGTTTCAAAAGTTTATATAGATTTTAGTTTTGCGTGAAATGAAAAATGTGAATATTGAATACTATAAAATTAAGGAATGGCGGGAAGATATTGAAGTCATTTAAAAATATCGCAGAAGTTTTTGACAAGAAGATGGCACCCCAGACGAAGTGCCATCAAATCTTCCGATCAAACAAGCAATTTGTAATTATTGAGAGCTTTCATGTAGTTTGCGCGCTCAAATGCGGAAGGATCTGCAACTGATTTCTGACTCATGCTGCCTTTCATCTGCTCAATAGATTCGTACTCTTTTTCTTCCATCCAGGCAGTCATTTCTGCAAGTACCTCTGCTATTCTTTCCGGTCCGTAATGCAAAAGTTCAGAACACATGCAAGTTATGTCAGCTCCTGCCATAATCATCTTGATTACATCTTCATGTGTGTGAATGCCGCTGGTAGCAGCCATGTTTGCCCTTATCTTCCCGTACAATATTGCAATCCATCTCAAAGGCAATCTCATTGAACGTCTTGTAGAAAGTTCGAGATTAGGAACAACTTCAAGATTCTCAATGTCAAAATCAGGTTGATAGAATCTGTTGAATAATACCAAAGCATCAGCACCGGCCCTGTCAAGTTTACTGGCCATATTTGCCATTGATGAAAAGTATGGACTAAGCTTCATGGCAACAGGAATCTTAATACTCTTCTTCACTTCAATGAAATCATTAACATAAATGTCCTCAACATCCTTAGCTTCCATATCAGGATTTGTAGGAATGTAATAGACATTCAGCTCAAGACCGTCTGCTCCGGCTTCTTCAATAAGTTTGGCATATCTAAGCCAGCCGCCTGTTGAAACTCCGTTAAGACTTCCGATCACGGGAATGTCTACCGCTTGTTTGAGATTTGAAATGTGCTTCAGGTATTCATCGGGTCCGAAATTGTAATCCTCCGTTGCAGGAAAGTAAGACAGTGCTTCAGCATAACTATCCGACCCGTAGCTCATATAATGTTCAAATTCTTTTTCATCATGCGATATCTGTTCTTCGAATAAAGAGTAAACTACAATTGCCGCCGCCCCAAAGTCTTCAAGTTGCCTTACCCTTTCAACACTTTTGGATAATGGCGATGCAGATGGTACTATCGGGTTCTTTAATTCCAAACCCATGTATTTTGTTGTGAGGTCCATAGTAGATTTTTAGAAAGATTTTCTTCAATACCTCAACCCTTGTTCTTTCCGGTGTGATGCTGACTAAAACATTCTTACTTTATATGTGAGTAGCATTTGCACCGAAATTGAAAAAAGTTATCTCTTACAATATTCACATGAAATTCATTTCCAGGTCTTTGAAGAGCAAAAATCATTCTTCCTTAAACGCCAATAAGAATCAACTTGTCATCTTAACTTTATTGGCCGAAAGCACAATTGCATTTGATCTCAAAGACCTGTACGGCAAATCTTGTTTTTAAGTTCGACCTAGTAAATGTAACCAAGTGAAAGCAACAGTCCGACTTCATTCACTTTCCAAACAGTTTTTTCTTTATCAAAGCTTACCCCAAGATATTTAAGTCCGGCTGATGTATTCCATTTTGGAGAGAACATGTAACCGAATCCTCCAATTAACATGTATGTCCAATCAGAGTTAACTCCGAATCCTCCAAAGTCAGTCTTAACATAAGAGTACCATTTTTTCGACAAAACAAAATCTGCCTGAAACCCGATAACAGGATCGACCCAGGAATTTTTTTTGCTTTTCATTACCTGAGTACCATTTGTTTCGTTAAAAGTAATTTCGGCATCAAGCGACCAAATCCTTGTGCCTCCATAGACATCAAGTGAAACATTCTTGCTTCCCGTTCCAACACTATATGCCAAAGCTAAGTCGGTTGTCAATTGCTTAAATGAGGGGTTTGCGCTTGCAATTCCATATCCATCAGGTACTGTTGCATCAAAACCTTTGAGATTCATATAATCAACATCATACAATAAACTCACCTTTTTATATTTGAACTTACCGGCGACCATCAGGGCAAACTTCAAACTTCCGGCCAAGTCGCTGAAACTTTTGTTGAATTCAACATAGGACGGATACCCTTCCTCTATCAAACCCGGTACACCCACTGAACCGCCAACTCCCGCCAGCCACAGGTATGGATTAATAGTGAAAGTGAAGTCCTTCGTTTTGGCGGCAACAATATCTCCGCTGTGTTCTTTCGAATTTCCTTTGTTCCCAAATCCCAATGATTTCTCATTCAGATTAAGTCGGGGATTTGTCTGAGCAAATACATTGGATGAAAAAATTAAAAGCAGGATGATTACGAATGTGCTTTTCATTTCTGATGTTTTTAGTTTAGTAAAATATTCTCTGCCTTTCGAGCAGATATTGTGCATTAAGAAATCAATAAAAGTTATATCATTTCGGAAACTTAGAGCAGTTGCCATTTTCTATTTCAAAAGAACAAATTGGATGTTCAAAATATATTACTGCCTTGCCATTGAAATCCGTATCAGCTCTTCAGGGTCAATCATGTGATCATGATTGTCATCGCCAATGTCAATTTGAACTAATTCAATCCTGCCGGTAAACTTACTTGTCTGCGCAGTGTAATCCGGTGTAACAGTAGTGCCTGATTCATTCCCGATATCCGTGGTTTCATCTGCAGAAAAGATCATAGCGTGAGTCATATCAACGCGACCATTTCCTACCGGCTTACCATCATAAAACAGAACTACATTGCCGCCCTTGCCCAGGCCGCCACCGTCATACTCAAACTCCATCCTAAGCTGGTGCTTGCCTTTAGGAATTATCTCGTCGGCTTCAGTTGTGTACAAATGAATTCCAAGTACATTATATGCAAATTTCAACTTACCATCCTTTGTGTAAACACTCCAGCCCCCGAACCTTCCACCCTGAGCAATGATTACGCCATTTGCTGGTTTATCAAATATCTCTACTTCAGCGGTTACTGAGAATGATTTGTTCTTAATGCTGACAACACTGTTTTCAGACAGTCTTCCCATGCCTTCGAAGAACAATTGAGTATTCCCTCTGATCAATGATGGACGTCCGGCTATTTGAGGGTCGATTCTCTCTGTTTGTCTGTCATCAAGTGGAACGGCGTTATACTTAACTGCTTCAATTAACCACTGACGCTGCAATTTATGCAACATGTCCGGCATTTCCTTTGAGAGGTCATCCGCCTGTGACCAGTCTTTGCTGCCGTCATATAGTTCCCAAACGTCTTCATCAAACGGAACCATCTTTTGTCCGACCATAATCCATGGAGTTCTGTGTTTAGTTACAGCACTCCATCCTTTGTAATAAATTCCGCGGTTGCCGAACATTTCAAAATATTGGACATCATGCTGTTCAGGTGCATTGGCATTACCGAATGAATATGCCATGCTAGTTCCTTCATAAGGACTTTGCATTACTCCGTTGACAAATGATGGCTCAGGTATACCTGCCACTTCAAGAATAGTTGGTGCAACGTCAATCACGTGACTGAACTGATTTCTTATCGCGCCTTTTTCTTTAGTCAATTTCGGATACCTGACAATTGTGCCGTTGCGGGTTCCGCCCCAATGTGATGCTACTTGCTTTGTCCATTGGTATGGAGTATCCATTGCCCAGGCCCAGCCAACCGCAAAGTGGTTGTAAGAATCAGGTGAGCCGAAGTCATCCATTTTGGACAGCATAAACTCCGGTGTCTCCAAAGCAGCCATACCGTTGAAGTTTGCCATTTCATTGAAAGCTCCATTCAATGTGCCCTCGGCGGATGCACCGTTATCTCCTACGATTATATAGACAAGCGTATCATCATAAATACCCAGCTTCTCGAGAGTCTCAATGATTCGTCCTATCTGATGATCAGTATGTTCCATGAATGCGGCATAGACTTCCATTTGTCTTTCAAGAACAGGTTTTAATTCATCTGGCATATCATCCCAGGCAGGAATTTCATCATGCCTCTTCGTCAATTTCGCAGTTTCCGGAATTACTCCAAGTTCTTTTTGTTTTGCAAAAGTTATCTCTCGCTGCTTATCCCATCCATGCGAAAATTTGCCTTTGTATTTTTCAATCCACTCCTTTGGAACATGATGCGGTGCATGTGTTGCACCGGGAGCAAAGTACATGAAGAAGGGCTTGTCGGGAAACAGAGCCTTCTGCTGCTTGATCCAGGCAACGGCCTTATCGGCAAGATCTTCAGTAAGATGATATCCTTCTTCAGGAGTTGCAGGAGGTTCAACGGGTGTTGTACCCATGTACAATGCAGGATCCCATTGATTGTTCTCTCCTCCAATAAATCCGTAGAAATATTCAAACCCGCCTCCACCTGAAGGCCAGTGATCAAATGGTCCAAGCGGACTGGTTTCCCAAACAGGAACTTCATGACATTTGCCAAGCTGTGCTGTTGAGTAACCGTTGAGCTTCAGTGTCTCAGCAAGCGGTGCCTTGTTGTTTGTCCTGAGGGAATTCTGTCCCGGAGCAGAAGTCGCTGTCTCTGTTATATTGCCCATGCCAACCGAGTGATGATTCCTTCCGGTCAAAAGCGCCTGACGTGTTGGTGAGCAAAGTGCACAAGTATGAAATCTTGTGTACTTAAGTCCTTCTGATGCAACTTTTTCAAAATTAGGTGTATTGCATGGACCGCCAAAAGTACTTGATGAACCAAACCCAGCATCGTCCAGGAGTACTATCAGTACATTCGGAGATCCTTCCGGGGGACGAAGTTCGCGGATTGGAGGATACTTTGTATCGGGATCTTTTGCATCATAGGTTGTAAGCCCAAATGGTGTTATGTCCGGGATCGGTAGAACTGATCGTTGAAGATCTTTAGAAGCCATATTAATCAGATTTTTGAGTTTTGCATTATTCAGTCTGTATAAAAATATTTCAAAAGATGCTTAATAACTATGAATTTCGTTTATTACGACAAACTTTTCAGTTAAGAATTCCATACGAGCACAAAGACAGTTTTGTTAGAATACTAATTGCTTAGTATACTCTGAGATTATTAATGCCACCTGCCGGAATAAATCTCCTTCAACTCCAACCAATCAAAATTTCAAAGCAATCATTTAGCCGGATTCTGCGCCGGAGTTATTGATGTCTTCACCTCACCATCTGCTTTATTCTCTTCCGCAAGTGATTCATATATCTTCCATTGGCTGTTCACTGCTGCCTGAGCTCTTTTCATGAGATCCTTTGCATGCTCGGGCATGAGCAATGAAAGCATTTTGTACCTGTTCTCTTTGTATGCATAATCCTCGAATTTGATCTTCGCCGCACCTGAATCTAACTTCAGCGGGTTCATTCCTTTCTCAGCATTTCTCGGATCATATCTGTACAACGTCCAGTATGCGCTGTCAACTGCCGCTTTCTGATTATCAATTGCTTTGCTCATGTTGATGCCGTGAGCAATGCAATGCGAGTATGCTATTATCAGCGAAGGTCCGTCGTAAGATTCTGCTTCAAGAAATGCGCGCAATGTCTGAGTATCGTTGGCGCCCATTGCTACTTTCGCAACATAAACATTTCCGTAATTCATCGCCATCATTCCAAGATCTTTCTTAGGAGTTGCTTTGCCTGCCGCGGCAAACTTTGCCACAGCGCCAAGTCCGGTTGACTTCGACATCTGTCCGCCGGTATTGGAATAAACCTCTGTATCAAGAACAAGTATGTTAACATTCCTGCCGGTTGACATCACATGATCCAATCCGCCGAATCCTATATCATAAGCCCATCCATCTCCGCCGATTATCCATACGGATTTCTTAACAAGATAATCTGCAAGACTTAACAAGTCTTTTGCTTTTGGAGAATTTATCGGAGTAAGTTTTTCTTTCAGATGCTTTACTCTTTCTCTTTGTTCATGAATTCCGGTTTCATCGGATTGATCAGCATTCAGTATCTCATTTACTAACGTCTCACCAATGTCTGTGGAAAGTTGTGTCAGTAGTTCTCTAGCATATTCATTGTGCTTGTCAACAGATAATCTCATCCCAAGCCCGAACTCGCCGTTGTCTTCAAACAGTGAGTTAGACCAGGAAGGACCGCGCCCTTCCTTGTTCAAAGCCCATGGAGTTGTAGGAAGATTGCCACCGTAAATTGAAGAACAACCTGTAGCGTTTGCGATCATAGCCCTGTCACCAAACAATTGTGAAACCAGCTTCACATACGGAGTTTCACCGCATCCGGAACAAGCTCCTGAGAATTCAAATAGCGGCTGCAGCAGCTGGCTTCCTTTTACTGTACTGACATGCGCCTTTGTTCTGTCAATGTCAGGAAGTGACAGGAAGTAATCCCAGTTTTCGCGTTCGGGAACTCTGAGCGGAATCTGAGGAGCCATGTTAAGGGCCTTGAGCTTAACTTCTTTCTTATTTTTTACGGGACAAATTTCAACGCATAGTCCACAACCTGTGCAATCTTCAGCAGCAACCTGAATCGAGTAAGCTGTTCCTTCTTCATAATCCATTCCTTTAGCTTTCATGTGCTTGAATGTGGATGGAGAAGATTCAAGAAGTGATTCGTCGTATGCTTTGATCCTGATAGTTGCATGTGGGCAGATCATCGCACACTTACCGCACTGAATGCAGATGCTCTCATCCCATACAGGCACTTCGAGTGCAATGTTTCTTTTTTCCCACTGCGCAGTTGCAGAAGGGAATGTGCCGTCAATCGGCATTTGACTCACAGGAACTTCGTCACCAAGACCTTCGATGATTTTCGAAAGAGTCGTTCGCACAAAGTCAGGTGCGTTTGGTGATACAAGCGGCGCAAGTTCGATGTCGCTGATCTTTGCAGAGGTGAGATCTATCTTGTGAAGATTCTCGAGAGTTTTGTCAACTGCTTCGAAATTCTTTTTCACAATTTCTTCACCCTTTGAACCGTAAGTCTTCTTAATAGATTTTCTGATCTCCTCGATTGCTTCATCTTTAGGAAGCACACCGGAAATAGCAAAGAAACATGTTTGCATGATAGTGTTTACACGGGAGCCCATGCCTGCTTCTTTAGCTACCTTGTATCCGTCAATCACATAGAACTCCAGTTTCTTGTCAATGATCTGTTGGCAGACCTTGGCAGGAAGTTTCGAGAAAGTCTCTTCTTTACTATAAGGTGAATTGAGAAGGAAAACTCCACCGTCGCGGATGTTACGCATCACATCAAACTTCTCCATCAGATTGAACTGATGGCATGCAACAAAATCCGCAACCTGCACAAGGTAAGTTGACTTGATCGGTTTCTTTCCGAAACGCAGGTGTGAAATTGTAGTAGAACCTGACTTCTTCGAATCGTATTCAAAATATCCCTGAGCATAGTTGTCAGTTTCTTCGCCAATGATCTTTATAGAATTCTTATTTGCTCCAACAGTTCCGTCGCTTCCGAGACCGTAAAATAATCCGCAGAAAGTACTTTCATCATGAATGCGGAATGACTTATCAAATTCAAGACTCGTAAATGTTACATCGTCATTGATACCAATCGTGAAATGATTCTTCGGCGAATCTTTTTTCAACTCATCATACACTGCCTTCACCATCGCAGGCGTAAATTCTTTTGACGACAAACCGAATCTTCCGCCGATAATCTTAGGCATTGATTTGAACGGCGTCTTGCCTTCGGAGAATGATTCATTGATTGCAGTCACAACGTCAAGATACAACGGCTCGCCCATACTGCCCGGCTCCTTTGTCCTGTCGAGTACTGCAATTCTCTTCACTGTAGAAGGGAAAGCATTTACAAAATGTTCCATCGAGAACGGTCTGAACAATCGGATCTTCAGGAGTCCGATCTTTTCTTGTTTCGGGAGAAGATGATCAATGGTCTCTTCAGCAGTTTCAGCGCCGGAGCCCATCATTACAATTACTCTGTCGGCATCCGGAGCACCGTAGTATTCAAATAACTTGTATTGTCTTCCCGTGATCTCATTGAACTTGTCCATTGCATTCTGTACGATTTCCGGGCACTGCAGATAGAACTTGTTTACAGTTTCTCTACCCTGAAAATACACATCGGGATTCTGAGCAGTTCCTCTGATGAATGGATTGTCCGGCGTAAGGCCACGAGCCCTGTGTTCCTTGACTTTGTCATCATCAATCATCGCTTCAATATCTTCGATGTTCAGCTGTTCTATCTTCACAACTTCGTGAGAAGTTCTGAACCCGTCGAAGAAGTGCATGAAAGGAATCCTGCTTTCGAGAGTAGCACGTTGTGAGATCAGTGCAAAGTCCATTACTTCCTGCACGTTGTTAGAGCATAACATTGCAAATCCGGTTTGCCTTGTTGCCATCACATCGCTGTGATCGCCGAATATTGACAACGCCTGTGCCGAAAGTGATCTTGCGGTTACATGAAAGACTGTTGATGTAAGTTCACCGGCAATTTTGTACATGTTCGGTATCATAAGCAAGAGGCCTTGCGATGCCGTGAAAGTTGTGGTAAGCGAACCGCTTTGCAAAGCACCGTGAACCGCACCGGCCGCGCCGCCTTCACTTTGCATTTCTATTACTGAAGGGACTGTGCCCCATATATTTTTTTGACCAACGGATGACCATGAGTCTGATAGCTCTCCCATAGGTGAAGAGGGAGTGATCGGATAGATAGCAATAACTTCGTTTACTTTGTGAGCAACATAGGCGGCAGCTTCATTGCCATCGATCGTAACATTCTTTCTGGACATTACAGTATAACTCCTGTGATATGTTTTAGAAGTGAATTCAGTTTCGAATCGTACCTGTAAAAATGCCATAATACATTAACTATTTCTATACCAAATTTAAAATCAGACTAAACTTGTCGGAAATCCTTACTTAGATCTGAATTATGTTCGGTGTCGAGAGGACTTCTTCCGTTGATGGTAAATCTTAATAGAAAAGCAACGAAGGAAAGGGAGTATCTGCTGACTGTCTTTATATTTGTACCTTCGGTAGAGTGTCAGTTATAGAGGTTCATAGGTGGAAGAGTCATCAAAGCAGCAGTTATTGTATAACAAAGAATTACAATGAAACCATATCACTCAAGTTCTACTACTCTGCTTGAATGTGTACCCCTACAAAAATAGAAATACTGTCCCTATACATTTAACAACCGGCTATGTGCATTTTTGCTGTAACTGAACAATGAAGTTCAGCATAAGAAAAAGGAGAACAGAAATGAAAAACTCAGTAAGAAACACAACAGCAGTAATAGCATTAATCTTCGCTTCACTTCTGATCAACGGCTGTTCTGACAGTAATAGTCTGGTAAACGGAAACACTGCACCTGAAACAAAGGAAGCCGCTCGAACTCTTGATTTCAAAGAATACACGTTTGAGCTTGGACTGGACATACTTCCGTTTGGGGAAGCAACCGTTTCAGCAGAAGAATTAGGTGTGGTTTATTTCACATCGCTTGAACTGATATCTGCATCCGGATTTGAAACATCTGATGCAATGGACTTCTGCAAAAATGTTACCATTGAATCAGACATCTCAGCTGATATTGAATACAGGAATTGCACAACAGGTGAAATCAAAGCAAATAATTTCAAGATCAGAAATGAAGGAAAGAAAAGACTCTATCTGATAGCTTTGGTAAAATGCAAATCGCTCTATGGAATGATCGGAGATGCGAAGTAGCATTTCAGTAGTCCCGTGGATTCTGCAGATAGAACGGAATTCACGGGCATCTGTGAAATGCAACAGATGCTAAGTTCATAATAAAAAACATCAAACAGAAAGGAGAATAAATTGAAAAGGCAAATCAATAACGCGGCAATACAAATTGTAATACTCTTGATATCGATTGTTCTTGTAGGATGCTCAGATTCACCAACACCAATCCAGAGTGCAAAAATAACAGGGAATGCTGAAGGGATAAGTATCCCTGACAGCAAAGAATCGACAATTGACATTTATCTGGACATGCTTCCATTCGGAGAGGCGACATATTTTTCTGAAGAACTCGGAATGGCACATATAACCTCAGCAGAACTTTTGCGCACTCCGGATTACATTGGAAATGACGATGTTGATTTTTGCAACACATTAGTGATTGAAACAGATTTTCCGGGCGATACGGAGTCAGCTGATTGCAGTATCCAAGAAATCAAAGCTTCTTGGATCAATGTAAAAAATACAGGAAAGAAAAGAATTAAGCTGATTGCCCATATCAAAGGCGAAACGTATTCCGGAGATCCGGAATCTTTAGCAACTGAACGACAGACGATTGGAATGCCATAATTATAACATGCATTCGATCAGTCAAAGAAAAGTTAAATCAATTCCAAAAAAATAAACACTAAACAGAAAGGAGAATAGAAATGACAACGTCAAAAAAAAATCTGGGTCTCTTACTCATTGCAGTAATAGTTGCAATAAATGTCACGGCATGCAACCAAGATCCTGTCGGTAACATGAACTCTGAAGGCAAAAGCTTCGAAACATCAGGACTTGCAACTGTCAAAGATCAAGGCAAGAAAGTGCTGAATCTTGAATCGTTTCTGAATCCGGGTGAGAAGTGGAAAATTAGCACCGGTGAATACGATAGGGAAGGGGTTGATGCATTTGTCTCAATAAATATTGAAGCCGTTGATCCGAGAGTTCCGGTTTACCAGTCTGCTGATAAATGCAGAGAAATAGCCATTTATATTCAGGGTACAGACGCAGCTTCGAACCGAAAATGCGGAGCAGATAACTTCAAGGCAAACGAGATCGTTCTTGAGAACATGTCAGAGTCAGGGTTATACGTAAGCGCTGTTATTGTCGGTGTTGAAATTTCGGGTAGCAACAATTCGAAAAAGTAAAGTGGCTTGTGGGATAGAGCCCGGCGGATTAAGTTCTGCCGGGCCTTTCTTGTTTGTTGGCAATGCTTCGTGCTGTGTGAGGAAACTATCAAGGCATATAATTGGACTCACAATGAGGACAAATCTCTAATAACATCAAATCTAAGACACTTTGCAACTGGCTTGAAGCTTGTTGAATGTCAAACAATTCAAATTGTAATTCCAAATCATTGAGTGTATATTTGCACTCAAGCGTTCTTACAAGTTCTGACTTATGGAGAAAGGTGGAGGGATTAGGCCCTGCGAAACCTTGGCAACCGACCTGAATAACAATTCAGCGAAAGGTGCTAATTCCTATCTCTGAGCAATCAGAGAAGAGATGAGTTGGAAGATTAAATATTGCTTCGGCACAAACAACAAAGAATATTAAATCTCTTCCGGCTTTTGTGAAGAGATTTTTTTTTTGTGGAGATTCATGCTGAGCCAGTCGAAGCATGATATCTTGAAACAGAACAAACTTTTGCAGTAGCGTCACACTTCGACAGGCTCAGGGTGACTCAAATTTGCTGATTGCGGTCCCGTAACTGATTGTAATTCGGTTCAGTGCATCGTGATTTTGATTTCTTGCAATCAATAAAATTTATCAAAGGCGGAACAGCAATGTTTAATTGCAAATTGTAATGAGAAGTTTAAACTTAAAGAAATAAATGAACAACATTAAAGATCTTCTGAAAAGGCGTATCCTCGTACTTGACGGTGCCATGGGTACAATGATCCAGCGGTATAAACTCGAAGAAGCTGACTTCCGCGGAGAACGGTTCAAAGATCATCCGCATTTGTTGAAAGGTAATAATGATCTGCTGTCATTGACTCGTCCCGATATTATAAAGGAAATTCACTTTAAATATTTTGAGGCGGGAGCGGATATAGCAGAGACGAACACATTCAGCAGTACATCTATTGCACAAGCAGATTACAGACTTGAGCACATCGTCTATGAACTGAATTTTGAATCAGCGAAGATCGCAAAAGAAGTTGCAGATGAGTTTACAAAATTGAACCCGTCAAAGCAGAGGTTCGTGGCCGGCTCTATGGGACCCACAAACCGGACTGCATCACTTTCTCCCGATGTAAATGATCCGGGATTCAGGGCAACTTCATTTGATCAGCTTGCCGATGCATATTATGAACAGGCAAAGGGACTTGTGGACGGAGGTGCAGATATCCTGCTGGTTGAAACGATCTTTGATACACTGAATGCAAAGGCAGCTCTGTACGCTATTCAGAAGTTGTTTGATGACACGGGAAGAACGGTGCCGGTCATGGTTTCGGGAACGATAACCGATGCAAGCGGACGAACTCTTTCAGGACAAACTGTTGAAGCATTTCTTTACTCAATGTCACACATGGATCTGCTTAGTATCGGATTCAACTGTGCTCTCGGCGCAAAGCAGCTGCGCCCACACATCTCTGATATTGCAGAGAAGACATCACTTCTTGTCAGCGCTCACCCAAATGCAGGACTTCCAAATGCTTTTGGCGAATATGATGAGACGCCTCAATCAACTGCGAGTCAGCTTGAGGAGTTTATGCGTGAAGGACTCCTGAATATTGTAGGGGGCTGTTGCGGTACAACTCCTGATCACATAAGAGCCATTGCTGATGTTGCGAAAAAGTACAGCCCAAGAGTTCCGGCTGAGGTGGAGCAGTTTCCGCACTACAGTGGACTTGAACCGCTCGCAGTCTATAAAGGCAGCAATTTCATAAATGTCGGTGAAAGAACTAACGTTACCGGTTCTGCAAAATTCAAGAAACTTATTAAGGACGGAAAATTTGAGGAAGCCCTGTCTATAGCGCGTGATCAGGTTGAAGGCGGAGCGCAGGTAATTGATGTGAACATGGATGAAGGCATGCTTGATTCGGAAGAAGCTATGACAAAGTTTCTACATCTCATCGCATCAGAACCTGACATTGCAAGACTCCCGATCATGATCGACTCTTCCAAATGGTCAGTCATTGAAGCCGGATTAAAATGTGTTCAGGGCAAAGCAATTGTAAATTCTATATCGCTAAAAGAAGGCGAGGAGAAGTTCAAAGAATATGCACACAAGGTTAGAATGTATGGTGCCGCAGTTATTGTCATGGCGTTTGATGAGAAAGGTCAGGCAGACAGTTTTGAAAGAAAGATTGAGATATGCAAACGCGCCTATGACATTCTTACTCAAGAAGTTGGCTTTGATTCTAATGACATTATATTTGATCCGAATATACTCACGGTTGCAACAGGAATAGATGAGCATAACAACTATGCCGTTGATTACATCAATGCGACCAGATGGATCAAGCAGAATCTTCCCGGAGCACAGGTCAGTGGCGGCGTTAGCAATATTTCATTCTCTTTCAGAGGCAACAACAGAGTTCGCGAAGCAATGCATTCGGCATTTCTATATCATGCGATCAATGCCGGAATGGATATGGGAATTGTCAACCCCGGTATGATTGAAGTGTACGAAGAAATAGATAAGGAACTTCTCGAGAGAGTTGAAGACGTATTGTTGAACAGGCGGCAGGATGCTACAGAGAGACTCGTGGATTATGCGGAGACAGTCAAAGGCGATGGAAAGACAATTGTAAAAGACGATGCATGGAGAAACCTCGGTGTCAAAGAGAGGCTGACACATTCATTGGTAAAAGGGATAACGGATTTTATAGATGAAGATACTGAGGAAGCAAGGAAATTGTTTGAGAGGCCTATACAGGTAATAGAAGGACCTCTTATGGACGGAATGAATGTAGTTGGTGATCTTTTTGGTGAAGGCAAGATGTTTCTGCCGCAGGTTGTGAAGAGCGCGAGAGTCATGAAGAAAGCCGTGGCTTATCTTCTTCCTTTCATAGAAGCAGAAAAGCAGGAAGATGCCAAGCCGAAAGGAAAAATTCTTCTCGCTACTGTGAAAGGCGATGTGCATGATATCGGAAAGAATATTGTGGGAGTTGTGCTGGGATGCAACAATTACGATGTGGTCGATCTCGGAGTGATGGTTCCAAGTGAAAAGATTCTTGAGACTGCCAGAAAAGAAAAGGTAGACGTGATTGGACTGAGCGGGCTCATTACACCTTCTCTCGATGAAATGGTTCATGTTGCCAAAGAAATGGAGCGAGAGGGTTTCGACATTCCGCTGCTCATAGGCGGTGCAACAACATCAAAGATGCATACCGCAGTAAAGATCGAACAGAATTACAAACGCGGGCAGACAATTCATGTACTTGATGCATCACGCTCTGTTCCTGTTGTCGGAAATCTCCTGGGTGACGGAATGCAAAGTCTCATCAACGATACAAAAAAAGAATATCAGCGACTGCGTGAGCAGCATGAGAAAAGCAGGGAAGAAGTCAAGTTTGTTTCAATTGAAGAGGCAAGAAAGAATAAGTTCAGCATTGATTGGAAGCAGGATGATATTTACAAACCTGCTCTGATTGGAGTTGAGAGATTTGAAGATTATTCACTTCTCGAGATATCACAATTCATTGACTGGACACCATTCTTCCGCACTTGGGAACTTGCCGGAAAGTATCCTGACATTCTTGATGACAAGATTGTCGGCGAACAGGCTAAGAATCTGTTCATCGACGCGCAGGCAATATTGAAGAAGATCATTGAAGAGAAGTGGCTTAAGGCAAACGGTGTGATCGGAATATGGAATGCAAATTCTGTTGGTGACGATATTGAAATTTATTCAGATGATGCGAGAAAAACTGCTTACAAGACAATAAGCATGTTAAGGCAGCAACGTGAAAGATCAAGAGGAGTGCCGTATCTTTGTCTGTCAGATTTCATCGCACCCAAGGAAACAGGACTTCATGACTACATAGGCGGCTTTGCTGTAACAGCCGGTCTTGGAATAGAAGAACACATTGAGAAATTTCAGAAGGAGAATGATGATTATAACAAGATCATGTTGCAGGCTTTGGCAGACCGCTTGGCCGAAGCATTTGCAGAATTAATGCATAAGAAAGTCAGAACAGAATTGTGGGGATACTCAAAAAATGAATCACTGACAAATGATGAACTGATCAGAGAAAGCTACATAGGTATAAGACCCGCACCGGGATATCCCGCATGCCCTGATCATACTGAGAAGATAACATTGTTCAGTTTGCTTGATGCAGAGAACAACACCGGCATCAAACTCACAGAAAGTATGGCAATGTATCCTGCGTCATCAGTTAGCGGACTCTACTTTGCGCATAAAGAATCCAAATATTTTGGGGTGCAGAAAATAGCAAAGGATCAGGTAGAAGATTATTCGGTGAGGAAAGGTGTCTCAGTTGATGTTGCTGAAAAATGGCTTGCGCCAAACCTGGGATACTGAAAGAGCAATTAGAAATTAGAAATTAGGAATTAGAAATAATTTGGTTGAACATATTTCTGTGAAGCTGATTCAGGAGATTTTTTTGAGACAGACGAGGAAACAATTTGTTTGCAATTATTGATGATGCATTTCCAGAAAGTCTCTTGCTATGCTGAGTGAGCGAAGTCTTTTCACTTTTTTTTCTTCATGTGCTGACATTCTCTTATCAATGTCTTTCAAGACTCTGATTGCATCGTTTATGAACGGACCTTTATTCAGCATGACACATTCAGCTCTGACTGACTTCACTGCATCCGAAATTTCTGCCCGGCTAGGCATTCCTTTCCCAACAAGATTCTCAAATACCTGCGTTGCCCAGATAAGCGGTATATGAGCTGCCTCTGCAAGCCATAGCATTTCTTCCTGAACCTCTGCCATTCTCCTGAATCCCATTTCAACAGCCAGATCGCCGCGGGCTATCATTAGCCCGATATTCGGTGACCTCATTGCCTTTGTTACCAGCATAGGGAGATTTGAGAATGCCTCAACAGTTTCTATTTTCAAGATCAATCCAAAGTCATTCTTACCAAGGGCTGTCAACCTCTTCTGAAGCTCATCTACATCGGCAGGTTTTCTCACAAATGAGTATCCGAGCATATCGGCATTCTCAACTATGAAAGGCAACATATCAATGTCCTCTTTTGTAAGTGAAGGAATTGTCAGTGTTGAGTCGGGCAGATTCACACCCTTTTGATTCTTAAGATACGCCGAGCCTTTCGCCGAGTAAGTGACTTGCAACTCAATTCCGTTCTTCAACTTTTTCTTAACAACCGTAAAGATTTTCCCGTCATCAAAGATTACCCTTTCACCGGTCCTGATCTGTTTCATTATCTCAGGTATGGAGATACCGATTGTCTTTGCGTCATTAGTCAGAGCATGGTCATTTATTATCCGCAAAATATCAGATTCCTTCAGCAGTATTCCTTTATCTTTATCTGACTTGATCATTGTTCTGATTTTAGGACCCGCAAGGTCCATATAGACCTTAACATTTTTCCTTTGTGACTTTGATGCCTTTTTTACATTTGAAATCATTCGCTTCCATACGTCGAGACTATCATGTGCAGTGTTTATCCGCGCAATTCTCATTCCACTGCCGACTAGTTCATAAATAATATCATAATCATCTGCGGATTCTGAAGGAAGCGTCACCATGATAAACGTCTCCCCGGTAGAATTTGATTTGCCAAACAGCCTTTCGGATTTCCTCTTCAATATCAGCTTGCTTCTATTAAGATCAAGCTTATTGTAAACAATTGCTTCGCTATCTTTTCCGAGCAGCATTCGGATGAGAAATTCGGTCTTCTGAATATTATTCATTACATAACCTTCGGAGTGAGCTTGTGAAGATATTGCCAGATCGCTAAGCTCGGTTTGCAGATGTCTGATATCATGACTTCGGATTGCCATGTAATGAATCAAGTTCAGTATAGATTCTTTGTGAAAAGGGTGAGCTTCATTTATATGGACCGCAAGTTTCTTTTCAGAGAGGATACATTCATCCTTAAGGCGTTCTATCTTCTTCAGCATTTCGCTGATCCTTCTTCTTTGTACAAGATAATCTGAAATCGACATATCGTTAACAGGCTTTTAGAAATGTGGGGAAATTACTCAATCATAAGAGGAAAAGTTATATGTAATATTCAGTTAACAAATTCTTAATCTTGAAGATAGAGATTAACACTTGCCAATTGACCAAGTTCTTTTGACTCGTTTGCTTAAAAGACAGACAATGAAGTTCATGAATTGAAGTCTCTTGATTAAGAAGATTGTTTCTCCTTAATTGATATCATTGCTGTCCAAAACGTTTTTACATTTTCGAAAATTCATTCGAAATCAAGCTGGAAAGTTAGAAAAAATTCGGTTCGGAAAAACAACCCGCCCGCCTGTCGAATTACTACTCACTTGAAGCGAATTACGGCGGACAGGCCTCATCCTAATTGCCGTTAAAAAATTGTGAGCTTTGGCGTAA
>CALEVL010000174.1 GCA_937924675.1 uncultured Ignavibacteria bacterium
AAAATCACGTTGAAGCAAAATCAATGATTTTAATAAAATGAAAAAATCATAAGGAGAAAAAAATTTTGTTAAACAAAAAGCAAACTAAAATAATTGTCTTAACCGGAATTGCATTTTTATTTTCCGGAATTTCTTCAGCTCAGATATTCTGGGATCAGGCATGTGCATTTAACGGATCAAGCTCAAGCTACATTTCAGTAAAACATTCATCATCTCTGAACATCACAGGAAGTTTTACAATAGAAATGTGGATTTATCCGATGTCTTTTTCAACAAACAGGCAGATTATTCAAAAAAGAAATGTCGGATCTTCCGGGTATGAAGTTTTTCTTACCTCAACAGGGAAAGTTGCCGTAAAAACAAATTTTGTTACAAGACTCACCGGTAATTCGGTTTTGCCTATAGATGAGTGGTCTCACATTGCTGTGAGATATAATGTGTCAAATGATAATTTTTCTATTTACATAAACGGTGTACTGGACAATACTGCGACAGTGGCCGGTGCAGCTCCAAATTCAAACAGCGATTCTCTATGGATAGGAAAAGGATCACTGAGTCCGTTTGAAGGAACTATTGATAATCTAAGAATCTGGGATACAGTACAAACTCCGACTCAGGTAGATAATTTTTACAGGAGCATAATCGCAACTAACTCCGGGAAGTTTTCACATCTTGTATTGTCAATGCCGTTTCAGCCGGATAATTCAGCCGGAGATGATTTTACTCTGAACGACATGTCAAGCCGGAGCAATGACGGAATAAACAGAGGAGTATTTACATTCGATCTTAGTAACACGCCATCAGTTACAACTGCATACAATGATTGCCTCGAACTGGACGGAGAAACAGATTATTTGTCCTGCTTATCCAATAGTGTAGTAAGTCCTGCTTCAGAAATAACATTGGAGGCGTGGGTACAGCCGACAAATATTGGTCCATTTAATGATTATGTTATTGTACTAAAAGGACCGACAGCGAATTTTGGTACAGCAAGATATGCAATGACTCTAAGCAGAAGCCTATATACTTATACATTAAGAAATACAATAAATGGAAATACTGCATTTACATCAGATCCGTTTAGTTACGATTTAACTCTTGATTTCCGGTGGACTCATGTTGCCTTTACATACTCAGCCAGTACAGGCAAATTTGAATATTTCTGCAATGGAAAAAGCATCGGATTTGGTTTCAACAATCAGGGAAATATTAACAGTAACAATAATGATTCACTATATATTGGAAATAATTTCGAAGGATATATTGATGAAGTCCGTATAAGCAATAAAGTTAAGTCTCTTGATTACTTGCAGGATTACCTCTTTAAAAGCATAGAAGACGGTAATGATTCATCAAATGTCACAGAGGCTGTATTTAATTTTGACGGATATCTTACAAACTCGGCAGATGACGGACCGGCATTAAAATTCAGAAACAATGCAGACTTCAGTCATTCAGCAAGAAAGGTTGACAGACCGGTTTCACCTCTAATACGGTCTTCAGAATTCACCGAAGCATTTTATATAACGGATGCATTCAGAAGAATACCGCCGGATGAATCTTCTACCGACGGAAATACAACTTCCTCAATTGTTATAAGAGAAACTGACTCAATTTCAGATGTAAATGTTTTCATCGCTCTGAATCATACACGGGAAAACAGTCTGAGGATTGTATTATTTTCTCCCGAAGGTGACAGCTGCACGCTCTTTAATCAGGATCAGTTTGAGTCTCAGACAGATAACATAATTACAATTTTTGATGATCAGTCATCATTTTTATTTACAGATATAGGTAAGTATGTATCAATTACACCACGGATAAGACCGAAAAATAATTTAAACACTGCATTTGCCGGTGCAAAGACACGGGGAACCTGGTATTTAAAGATTTACGATTTATTTTTGGTTGATGTCGGGAGGCTTTATTCGTGGGGAATTCAGATCAATAATCATGCGGGCAAAAAAACAATTCTGCAAACACAGTCTAATATACAGGGATTTTATAACGCATCTACAAATACAGTTATTCCGGATACAATCACGTGCAGTTTAAGAAAAAGTACTTCGCCATACAATATTGTTGCAGTAAAGAAAGGCTATTGTGATAATACAGGTACAGCCACTTTTGACTTTACCGGCACTTCAGTTACGACAAACGTGGATTATTATGTTCAGCTCAATCATAGAAATTCTATTGAGACATGGAGTTCAAATCATGTAAAGTTTAATTCATTCAGTAATTTCTCAAGCGGTTATTCTTTTATTTACGTAAAGGATTATGCATTTGGGGAAAATCAGATACAAGTGGATTTATTACCGGTAAGATGGGCATTCTTCGGAGGAGATGTGAATCAGGATGGAACCGTTGATGCAACTGATGTTAGCATGATTGACAATGATGCGCAGAATTTTGTCAGCGGATATGTAGTGACCGATCTTACGGGCGATGACTTTGTTGACGGAACTGACTTTGCGATAGGCGATAACAACGCGGCTAATTTTGTGAGTGCCGTTACTCCTTGACGGGGATTTGCAGGATTGTGTGATCTCAAAGATGCTCCTGAGTCCCGGCAAAGCACCGGAGACTCAGGCGCGGACGAGAATGATTTTAATAAAATAAGAAATCATAAGGAGTTTTCATCAGGTTATTTAACTTATGATTTCTCATTCTCCCACGCTGGAGTCTCCGCGCTTTTCGGGACTCCACAAAGTGGCGGGCCGGCGGGAATGCAAAGCTTTGGCGTCAGAGTCCGGGTAAAGCGCCCGAGACTCTGACGCGGGCTGAAGAATAAATGCATGTTGGATTCTTAAATTATTGTTTTATGACAAAGCAAATCAACAGCATAACATCAGTTAAAATCATTAATTACAAATTTAATTTACCCAAAATAATAAAATAACATATGAATAAGAAAAGTTTTGTTCTGTACCTTATATGTGCAATATCATTTTCAGGAGAAGCAGTGTTTTCACAAATGAACTGGAATAAAGCGATTCACATAGGATCAACACAATATGTAGCCGTTCGTCCCACTTCTGTTATTAACATCATGGGAAGTTTTACATTTGAATGCTGGATTAAAAGAACCCACTATTCCGGCGGCTTTGCTTTAATGGATAAAGGAAATCATGGCAGAATCATGATATACTTTAATGGCTCTAAATTTTGTACAAGAATTAACGGAGCAGACAGGGCATTTTCTACTGCGAATCCAATAACCGAAATTGATTCATGGAATCATTTAGCTTTTACATTCAACTCTTCCACAAATGTATTTAATTTTTTTATAAACGGAGTTCTGGATAATTCTGTTTACAGTTCAGGAAGTTCCCCGACATCAACGATAAATGATTCCTTGTATATTTGCAAAGATGATGCTATTCCAAGTGTCTTTGGATTGATTGATGAAGTAAGATTATGGAATCGGGCTTTGACAGCAGCGGAGATAGTTTTGAATATGAATAAATCACTTGCAGTAACAACAGGAGAATATACCGGACTTGTTTTAGCTTTGAATTTTCAAAGTTATTATGAAACCGGTTTAAGTCTGCAGGATTGGACGGGGAATAACAACACAGCTTTTTTAACCGGTTTAGTTTCGACTATTGATTACACAAACCAGCCTTCCGACTATTTAAATCTTAATCTCAGTGCTGTATTTGACGGCTCGAATGATTATATCGCAGTTGAAGATAATTCTCATATAAGCCCTACCGGTTCATATACGCTTCAAGCCTGGATTTATCCGGTTTCAGGTCAGGATGCAATAATTCTTCATAAAGGAACTCCCAATGGTTCTGTAACTGATTACAATCTGAAAATTATAGACAGAAAACTTGCCGCTGGAAATAATGTCACTGATGATACAATTCAATTGAATAGGTGGACGCACATTGCACTGGCTCATTTCGTGAACGGAATTACCGGTACCAATACATTTTACATCAACGGCGTTAGAGTTCACAGCTTTATAACAGGAAGTTCTGTGCCGGACGGGGATGATTCTCTTTATATAGGAGGAAGTATAGGTCAGGCAGATTTTGAAGGTTACATTGATGAAGTGAGAATATCAAATAAAGCAATGAAACAGTATGAAATTCAAAGCAATTTGTTTACATCTATAAATCTTGATAATGATTCAACCGGCGATGTGTCTTACAATATGGATGGTTATTCTTATTGCAATACGGCAAACGGAAATAAGCTAAATTTCAGAAACAATGTTTTATTCAGCTCATCAATTATCCCCCCCACAGATAGATTATTCAACAATAATTTTCAGAATGGTTTTTACATAAAGCAATCTAACAAAAGAATTCCCGAATCAGGTTCTTCGGGTATTATGGAAGATACGTTGGAGATTGCATTAAATAATAATTTTAGCAATATCGATTTGTTCATTGCACTTATTCACGGTGATGAAAGTAATTTAATTATTTCATTAGTCTCACCAGAAGGAAACACAGCACTTGTGTATGACCATCATTCGACACTTGCAAGCGGTATTGTGACTATATTTTCAAGTTATGCCGATTCTGTAATAAATAACAATTACATTTCCTTCTGTCCTACAATTAAACCTGTTAATTCATTTTACAGTCAGCTTAACGGAAGTAAAATTAAAGGAAAGTGGAGACTTGTGATTAGTGATGACGTATCGGGTTCATCCGGCAGACTGTATGGCTGGGGTATTAGATTTAACGGTATGTCTTCTAAGCAGAAGCTCGTCGCTTTAAATTATACTCCTGAAGGTTTTTATAATCCCGGTACAAACCTAAGTATAAGAGATACTGTTAAATGTTTCCTTAGAAATTCGGTTTCACCTTATAATGTCGTGGATTCCACTAAAATAAAATTTTATGATAATACCGAATATACTCTCACTTTTAACAGCCCAAATGTATCTCTTGATTCAAAATATTATTTACAGGTGAAACATAGAAATTCAATCGAAATCTGGAGTTCTGCTTTTATTTCATTTGATGGTTTTACTTCACAGTGTTTTTATGACTTTACATCCGATATTTCACAAACATACGGCGATAATGCAAAACAGGTTGATTCATCTCCCATAAGATTTGCAGCATTCAGCGGAGATGTAAATCAGGACGGAACGGTTGATGCTACTGATGTAAGTACGATAGATAATGACGCGGCGAATTTTGTCAGCGGATATGTAGTGACCGATCTTACGGGAGATGACTTCGTTGACGGAACAGACTTTGCGATAGCGGATAACAATGCGGCGAACTTTGTGAGCGTGATCAGGCCGTGACGGGGATTTGATGGATTATGTGATCTCAAAGATGCACGTGAGTCCCGGCAAAGCGCCGGAGAATCATTTGTGGACAAAATATGAATCCCGAAGGGATTCCATGTTTGTAGAAATTTATCATGATGA
>CALEVL010000175.1 GCA_937924675.1 uncultured Ignavibacteria bacterium
GCCTTGCGTGGCCATCACAATTCTTCGATGGCAACATACTAATCCTACTAATCCTCTAATCCTATAAATCCTAGTACAGACAACACGCAATCACCGCGCCAACGGAACAGATTTCTGCATTTCAATTTCAATGTCCGCAGACGAATTTTGCAATGAAAGAAAGCAGTACGGACTGACTGTACGCTTTTTACACATCACTCCTTTTCCTGCCGCTAATAACGGGTGCAGAATCCGTGCATGCTTAAACTCTTGACACATCATTCTGAATGTCATGTAATTCTTTTGAGAAAGCTCTATGGTTTTTTCTTAATTATAAACTAAGGAGTTAAATATGAAAAAGAATATCCTTCTCGGTTTCTGTCTGGTATTCGTCTGTTTCATCTTGAATCAAGACGCTTCTTCCCAAATTCAAATAGACAGGATAACGCTCAACAATGAACTATCTCCCAAAGAACCGGTAACTATTGAACCTCAGGTATTGGTATTGGATAACATTGAGCCGTTGAGAGAACAAATCATAAATACCGGTCAAACACTAAATGGATGCAATGTTAGTGTTGTGTTGCCGCCACTAACTGTTCTGGGATATCCTACTTTCCACGGGTCCATTAATGTGACAATTGCAGATTTCATTGGACGTTTTCCGGAAGGCAATTGGAGAATTGACTCAGTTGCAGTTCTCGCTTATCAAATTGGCTCAACACTCGAATCTCCCATTACCGAAATGTATGTGAAGATCAAGTATGGCGTACCTTGGGGATCTACTATCTTCGGTGATTTCACAACAAACAGGCTTGCTAGAAGTTCGTTTAGCTGCATTTATAGAAACAGTGACTATGTGAATACAGAAAGACCCGTAATGGAAAATGTTGCAAGAGTCGGTGCAACTGTTCCGGGAAATGTTCCTCTTTATCTGGAAGTATGTTTGAGAGGCAATGTAAGCCCGAATGTATATATTCCTACGTTCACGGTTGGTTCTCTTAGCGGCGCTTGGTCAGATTACGGATCAGGAGTTTATCAACGGCTTAGAGATGGACAATATGACCAATCTATTCCGCGCGTGGTTTTTGCACACCAAGCATGCGGTTATGATGAATCGCCGGTTGTTACATTGGCAAATGCCAAATACAACGGAGAACCTATCCAGCTTGTCTGCGGAGACTTAATTTCTATGCCTCATCATAGCGACACAATTGAATTTGATGTAACTGTTACCGATGCAGATCTTGGAATTGGAGATACCATAAGGCTTTCTAGCGGTCAATTTCCGGATCCTGAATGTAACAGGATTGAAATTACACCAAGTCTACCAATCTCTTCTCCTAATCCAATTACAGTACATGTAAGAGTCACTAGAATAGGTATTGCTCCTCCATTATGCAGTAGTCTATTGGAGTTGATTGCCGGAGATAAGTGTAATCCGTCAAATTTGGTTTCTTGCAGATTGACTATTGACAATCCCTTGCCGGTTAGTTTGAATTCATTTACCAGTCTTGTATTGAAGAATGATGTTAAACTTCATTGGTCAACTTCTTTTGAGGAAAACAATTGCGGATTTGCAGTTGAAAGACAAAATGAAAATGCAACTTGGGTTGAAGTAGGCTTTGCTGAAGGAATGGGTAACTTATCAAATTTGAGCTCTTACGAGTTCATTGATAGGAATCTGCCAACAGGCATCTACCACTACCGCCTAAAGCAAATCGACTTCAACGGCAACTTCGAATACTTCGATTTGCCTGAAGCTGTTACCATCGGCATTCCGGATAAGTTCTTCGTTGATCAGAACTACCCGAACCCGTTCAATCCGGCAACTACAATAGCATTCGGCATCCCGCAATCAGGCAATGTAACGCTGAAGATATTCGACATGGCCGGGCGTGAGATCAAAACACTTGTCAATGAATTCAAAGATGCAGGCTATTATGTTGCGAAGTTTGATGGCAGTTCTTTAGCATCAGGCACGTATATCTACCGCATAGAAAGCGGAAGCTTTGTTTCGGCGAAGAAAATGTTATTGCTGAAGTGACGATTTTCATTCCTTCTCCCCACCCCCTCCTTGGAGGGGGCCGGGGGGTGGGTCTCCAAAATAATACAAAAATTGAAACATCCTCCCCTTCACAAAGGCCTGCCCTCCAAAGACGGTTCGAAGGGTGACAGTCTATTCAACATGTCATGCTTCGACCCTTCGGCAAGCTCAGGGCAGGCTTGCTCAGCATGACGTACTTCGAACTGTCCAATGTAGCATCAGGACTTTCCTGCCTGCAGCAGGCAGGCGTCCTGACGCATTCATACGGTTCGTGTCGGGACGGAAGTCCCGACACTACAACAATCACCCCCTCCCCGGAGGCCTGCCCGCCGTACTTTTGAAGTTTTTGTTAATTACATCGTTTGCAGGCGGGGGGCACGGGGGTGGGTCATTGACGCAATGTGAATGCTTCCGACCACCGCTGAGTTCCTTGTGTCATCAGGACTTTCCTGCCTGCTGCAGACAGGCGTCCTGCCTCATTCATACGGTATGTATCGGCTCGGAAGTCCCGACACCACAACAAAACATCATTCCCAAGTTCATCGCTTATCAAGATTCTTTCCGCCATGCATTGAAGCAGCATCCGAAAAATCATTTACTCGCTGTTGTCCGGAACATTTGCATAATGTTGATTTGAAGCAGGCCTTGCGTGGCCATCACAATTCTTCGATGGCAACATACTAATCCTACTAATCCTTTAATCCTATAAATCCTAGTACAGACAACACGCAATCACCGTGCCAATGGAAAGGATTTCTGCATTTCAATTTCAATGTCCGCAGCCGAATTTTGCATTGAACGAAAGCAGTACGGACTGACTGTACGCTTTCTACACACATCCTCATTTCCCTGCCGTCAATAACGGGTGCAGAATCCGTACAGTAAGGATTTCAAAACTTCTAATTAGAACAATAATGAAGATCTTATTATGCTCAATTATTCTCAGTTTATTTCTTAACATTGCAAACGGCCAACTGGGCTGGGTTCCGCAAACAAGCGGGACGAGTAGTAGTTTGCTTTCTGTCTATTTCACAGACAACAACACCGGCTGGGCTGTTGGTAAAGCCGGCACAATTCTAAAGACCACAAACAGTGGAACAAACTGGACTCCGCAGACCAGCGGGACAGGTAATCCTTTACAATCAGTCTATTTCATAGACACTAACACCGGTTGGGCTGTGGGAAAGTATGGCACAAGTCTCAAGACCATAGACGGTGGGACAAACTGGACTATGCAGACTATTGGGACAGGGAATTGGCTGCATTCAGTTTGTTTCGTTGACAGTTACTCCGGCTGGACTGTAGCAGGATACGGCGCAATATTGAAGACTACAAACGGTGGATCGAGCTGGATTTTTCAGCCAAGCGGGACGAGTCAATATTTGTTTTCAGTTCATTTCACAGATATCAACACCGGTTGGGCTGTGGGACAAGACGGTACAGTTCTCAGATCCACAGACGGCGGAACAAACTGGACTTCTCAAACAAGCGGGACGAGTAACTTGTTGTATTCAGTACATTTCACAGACATGAACATCGGCTGGTCAGTGGGATACTTCGGAACAATTCTCAAGACCACAAACACCGGATTGAACTGGGCTCTACAGACAAGTGGGACTAGTAATCACTTGCGGTCGGTCTATTTCACAGATGACAACACCGGTTGGGTTGTCGGAGAGGGCGGCAAGATTCTTAAGACCACAAACGCAGGAATAACTTGGACTCCTCAGACAAGCTGGACTGAAATCTGGTTGAATTCAGTTCACTTCACTGATAACAACACCGGTTGGGCTGTTGGATCTTACGGTACCATACTTAAGACTGTAACAGGCGGACAGTTGACCTTAGAGAATTGCTTGATCTCAGGTGCGGATTCCATTTATTATACTTTTTCCCCGGTTCGTTATATCTCAGACAGAACACCCGGAGGTTGGACGCTGCAAAACGAAGGCGGAGCCGGCGCTTCAATAATCTCGGGAGAAGATAATGACACTGTGTTTATTAATCCGGGTTTCTTTGGCGGCAGTTTCATACTCATATACAGCTCAGATTCGGTTTCATGCAGTAAGACTGTAAGAGTCATTGCTCCGGCTCTTCTTAATTGCGAACACAGAATTGAATCCGTCGATCTCATTAATCCAGCGCATTTTGGATATACAGTAAATTCTGCAGGTGACTTCAACGCAGACGGTTATGATGATCTGATGATAGGGGCACCGGGTTACGGCAACGGATGGACTGCAATATACTTTGGTTCAGCTTCCTTACCAACATACCCGGATATAATCATAAATGGAGAAATACCTAATTTCGGCTTCTCATGTTCCGGTGCAGGGGATGTAAACAGTGACGGATTTGATGATGTTATCGTCGGCTCGTGCGGAAATGACGGGGTTGCCGGAAAAGCCTATCTGTACTTTGGCAATCAGCACGGAATGGTGAACGGGATTACACTGAATGGACAAAGTGCAGGAGACAAATTCGGGTATTCGGTTTGTAAAGCCGGTGATGTTAACCTTGACGGATTTGATGACGTCATTGTCGGTTCAAGAGCCGGTAAGTCCTACATCTTTTTTGGCGGGCTTCAGATGGATAATATTGCCGATATAGTTCTCAATGATCCGTCTCCGGGATCTGATTTTGGGAAGAGCGTTTCCTATGCAGGAGATGTGAATGGTGACGGATTTTCAGATGTGGTTGTGGGGGCTTACAGATTTCTTAACAACACCGGAAGAGCATATGTTTATCTGGGAGGAGTACAGATGGATGATGTTCCGGATGTAACTATGACAGGAGAGGCAGTCGGGTTTGATCTGAAGTTCGGTTCTTATGTCGGATCAGCGGGCGATGTGGACAATGATGGTTTCAGCGACATTGTGATCGGAAGGGGTGATGAATTCCATTCCTCCAATGGCGTGACATTGTTTAAGGGCGGCACTAACATGAACAACATACCGGATCTGGGATTTGCGCCGCAGGTTTATAGTGATGATGAAAGATTCAGTCAGGTATTTCTCAACGATGATTTCAACGGTGACGGTTTCTCAGATATAATGGTCGGTTCGTGGGGACACGACAATAGTAAGGGCAGAGTCTATCTGTATCTTGGCTCGCAAAGTATGGACAATAAAGCTGACTATATTTTGAGCGCTCCAGATGAATATCCTTCAAGATTTGGATTCTCAGTTTCCACGGCGGGGGATATCAATGCGGATCTTTACCCTGATGTAATAATAGGCGGCCCCGACTGGGGACCAAACCTGTCCGGTACGGCTTGCTTTTACTATGGTTTTGGAATTCGGGAAAGGACTCTTGCAGGACTAACTCTTTCAACATCTCCTTTCTCCGTCACAAATGCCGGATATGAAGTTGATGTAACGGCAACCGTGAACAATATTGACAATCAGCCAATGAATGGAGTAAGAGTAAATTTCTTCAGGAGAGGAAGCCATAATACATATTCCAGCAGTACTACGGATATAAACGGTAACGCTTCGGTTCAGGTGAACAGTAATTCACCTGCAGTTGATATTCTGGTTTCGGTTTCAGGAAGATACTCTGATACTTCATACATCGTTTGGATGTCGAACGACGAATGCATGAACGGTGACTGGAATGTTATGTACAATACAACCCATCTTTATGTATATGGACAGCAACCTAATGTACGGTTTGAAATTCAGAACGACAGGACGGCAAGGGCAAGAATTATCTCCGACAGTAATAACGATTCGGTTTATGTTGAGATGGGTAGTGAATCGGGCAGATTTGCAATAAGCGCATTGAGCGGAAATGAAATACTGTGTACAAAGGTAGTTTACATTGACAGGCCGTTGCCTGTTCAGCTTGCTTCATTCACATCTTCGGTGGAAGGCAGGTCAGTCATTCTGAAGTGGTCAACCGCCGCTGAAGAAAACAACTCAGGTTTTGAATTGCTAAGGTCGGACGGAGATAGTGACTTCAAGTTCGTAACATACATGCCTGGCAAGGGCTCATCTGCACAAATAACTGACTACTGTTTTGAAGACAAAAACCTCGAGACGGGAAAGTACAATTATCGCCTCAAACAAATCGACTTCAACGGCAACTTCGAATACTTCGATCTCCCCGAAGCTGTTACCATCGGCGTTCCGGATAAGTTCTTCGTTGATCAGAACTACCCGAACCCGTTCAATCCGCTGACAACAATAGCTTACGGCATCCCTCAGTCAGGCAATGTAACTCTGAAGATATTCGATATGGCCGGCCGTGAGATCAAAACGCTGGTGAATGAATTCAAAGAAGCAGGCTATTATGTTGCGAAGTTCGATGGAAGTTCGTTAGCATCGGGTACGTATATCTACCGAATCGAAAGCGGCAACTTTGTTTCGGCGAAGAAGATGGTACTGCTGAAGTGACGATTTTCATTCCTTCTCCCCACCCCCTCCCCGGAGGCCCGCCCGCCGTACTGTTAAGAAGTTTCTGTAAATTAAGTTCTTAACAGGCGGGCCTGCCCGCCAAAGAGTGTTCATGATTCATCGTTGCAGGCGGGGGGCCGGGGGGTTATGAGGTGAAGATCAAAAAATTGAAACCAACATTCCCCCTCCTTGGAGGGGGTTAGGGGGTGGGTCTCAAGTACAATAAGAAACTTGAAACCAACATTCCCCTCCTTGGAGGGGG
>CALEVL010000176.1 GCA_937924675.1 uncultured Ignavibacteria bacterium
GAAATCGCGAGGCATTTCCATCTGAGCGATGCTTGGAATAAATTGGCGAGTATGCAAACCATCAAGTCAATTTTTACATCATCAAGTCTGCCTGTTTTTAAGCCGAGTTCATCCACCAGCCTTGCAGCAAGCGTGCGCAGGGCTGTGTTGTTTGACGTTAAGCGGAAGTCAAACCACCAGTAGTCTTGTGGGAGATATTCGTTTCCTAAGCCGAGCATGGGTGAAATTAAGAAGATGGATTTGAGAATAAAATGAGAAATGGAGTAGATGTTTACTTATCATTTGCATCGGCGCTTTTGGGAAATGAGGTACTTGCTGAATTTTAGGATTCTTCAATTCAGTCTTTTGCTATCTGAAGGATTTTCATTTTCGGAGGAATTTAAATGAATATGATGAACCATTTTTCTTTTTTCATCATCTTTCTTGAGTCCCAGTATATCGTTACAAAAATCAACCCTGAGACTTACCGAAGCAGCATCCGAATTTTCTTAAGAGTGCAATTAAAAATTTCGAAAGCCTGCAAACCCTTGCCCCTGGCACGCTGTAGCACTTGTGTTATCCAACTCTTTTGAAAAATATTCAAGTTTTTTACAACTTACGAATTAATTAACTTGAATGATATTGTTCCGATGACTAAATTACATGCCTAAAAATTAAACTTGTTCTTTATCCCTTTTCACAGGGAGTGTCATTAAGAATTTACAAAGGAGGTTAAGTCTCGCTGGATGATAACAGCGGAATTCTCAAAATGACCGGTGTTCTTTCTCAAGGCCGACAACAAAAAAAATGACCAGACATCATAATCTATCCCACCTGACTTAGATGTCTGTGGCTTTCCATAAAATCTTAACAGATTCTCAACACTTTGGACTTCTCTTTATGAGATAGTTCCAAGTCCGATCATTAAATCGTTGTATGGCTCCACTGATTGCGCTAGCATATTCAGGGCCATATGTAAGCCTCGATTAACACTAAAACTTAAACCGGAATCGATAGACAATTCTGCAATCTGAATTAAAGAAAACAGATCCACTGTCATTGAATTCTTACCGTAATTGATTCATCGTAAGAGTTGCTTATGCCATATCCTGACGTCACTGGCTGTTGTAATTTTAATGCGTTTTTTTGCGAAGAACTTTGCAATAAGACTGTGACATACAGTATTAATTGCATTGGCATTGGCATGTCCAGATATCTTAATACATATGTAATGCAACATGATTTCATTTAAACTCGACTCCTCATTGAAAGGGTGGTCAGCTCAAGAAAAATAAACAGAACATTCACTTAACAATCGCGAAATTCTTTGCTCGACAAATAGTCAAAGCAATTAATGAATATCATCAATATAGGTATGTGCATGTTCATAAAGCATCTTTTTGCGTAATTTTCTTACAAGAATGCTATACTTTGTGAAATTTATTCGAGATAAACCCTTACTCTTAGATGGAGGAGTTGAATGCAACAAAACAATTCAAAACGAATCGAAAAAAGGAGAAAAACTTTTTATGAAAACTCTTGAATTAAAAACAAACTTAAAAGATATACTTAAGACAGTTTTAAAAGAAACGGCTGATGAAGAATTAATTATTCTTGAACAGCCTAAATTTACACTTGAAGATATTAAAAAAATTATTCCTCTAAAGAAAGCATCTTGTAGAGTGACTTCAATGGTGAGCCTTGATTTCACAGGCTTCGTCGCCATGATGGTTCTTGGCGACAAAGAGCGATCACTGTTCGGAGGCTGCACGGTTAGCTTCGAAGGTGCAAGCAAGATTAGCAATAAAGAAAAAAGACTGATCTTCGGCATCATCGAAAAACGAACTTCAGATTACAAATTGCAGAGTTTTATGAGTCATTGCAGAAATGAATCCATTCTTGAACTTAGACAACTCAGAAAGTTTGGACTTATCAACGGTAGCTTCTTTAACCAATCTGAAAATTCAGTTGCCAAGGAGAAGCAAGCTTCTTCTCCTGCTGCAGCTGAAAGTCAAGAACAGTCTCAAATCACAGATGCTGAACCATTGAAAAAGGCTTCAGCAAAAGTCAAGGAATCATTATCTGAAAGTGAAAAGGATAGAAGCAAAGCAGTCGTTAAGAAGACGGGAAAATATGCAACAAAAAATCCCGCTCTCAAAGTAAAGAAAGTTATTTCAAAGAAATAAGATAGTTTTACAAAGAATAACCTTCCCCGGACTTATTAATCCGGGGAATGGTTTCTTGTTAATTCTCAGAACATTTATGACAGAATACATAACTCCTGACATTTCTCCATTACTTGTTAGAAATGTCTCGTCAGTATATTCAGATCCGGTCAGAGTCTTCATGGAGTACATTGACAATTCGCTCGATGCTTGTGAAGATCATTACGTATCAAAAAGAAACGCATATAGGATTAAAGTTAAGATAGAAATAGAAATACAAGGTAACACAAACAGTGCCGAGAACCTTAAGGTCGTGTTCAGAGACAACTGCGGGGGTATTAAAAGCCTGCAGGAAATATTATCTAACATCGGAAACTCCACAAAAAAGGATCAACCTTGGCTTAATGGTCAGTTTGGCTACGGGATCTATTCATTCCTGGCAATCTGCAACAAGATGGAAATCATAACCAGATGCAAGAGAAGGAATCAAGCTGTTGTTATAACTTCAGCTGATTTCTCAAAAGAAAAACTTGCTGAAGTGAAATTGCATCTGAAGCATGAAGGTTCAGTGGAACTGAATTCAGACGGAACTACGGTGATACTCTCAGGCTTCGACGAAAGCATGATTGGAAAACTCCAGGCAGAATCACTTGCTAAAGAGATTGAAAGCCATTTTGAGCTATTGCTTTCCAGGGATCAACTTGAAATAAAAATCATGCAAGGTGAATCGGTCCGAATATGCGAGCCATTCGACTATGCATCGTTTGAAGGCGGTGAATACAGGACTACTATTAGTCTGCCTTCGGTAAATGGCAGTCACGCTAACAGTCATTGCGAGATATATCTTAAGTTCACAAAGGGTAGAGCTCTGAACAGGTGCCCGGTCTTCGTTTCAAGAAAAAGGAGGATAAGTTCGGTGAAGGACCTCAAAATCTTTGACACAGATTGTAAGTCCAGCATCTGGGGGCATCCAAACATTACAGGATACATTGATACCGGGAATCTCTTAACGCCGGCACTTTCGAGGAAAGATTATAAGAACAGTAAAGAGATAAAAGTACTGTTCAAATTGATCCGCAAGAAGCAACCGGAAATAGAAGCATTTGTAAAAGAGAACTTCGAAGCTTCATCACCAACGGATTTCTCAGCTCTTGAGAAGAGACTTATTGGAGTATTTAAGGCGGTTATCAAATCTCAGCACGATAATTCTACGGGCAGCAATAATGACTTTCAGATTGCTCTAAGAAGTGATGAGGAGGGTAGCCTTGATATGCTGACTAAATCTCAAGGGAGTTCCGGCTCAAATGTTGACTCAAGACCAAGAGTCAGAGAAGTTACTCTAAATGGAATTAGAGATTCACACAGCACCTACTCAAGCAGAAAAAACCAGAGGAAACATGGGGTTGGATTACTCATGATTCGTATAGACGGTGTCAATGAGCCACCAAAGGGTGCAGATATGGTTCCAAAAAGATCAGTTCTGATTGATCATTGTGTCGTGATTTACAAGAAGCATGCTGATTTTCAGTCCAGGATTGACAGATCCAGAATAGGTTATGAGAGAATTAGCTCCGGTCTTTGCATATATATAATTGCTGAGTTCCTGTTTCATTATCAGTCAGCATATTGTGAATTTTCTGAGTCAGAGGAAGAAAACAAAGAAGAATTGATTCTCAGCAGATATATCGGCCAGTTATACTTAGCAGAGGCGGGACTGAGATCAATCATTGGTAAGAGTTTATCTAACTTGTCATAATGCACAATCTGACAAGATTATGGTATAATGTTATTGCCGTGAAACCCGGTATTGAATTCACGTTACGTTTTTTGAAATTACTAAATTGCAACACGCTAATGGAAAGTCACTTAGAGGGCAACTTCCGCCTGTTATCAATTAGGACTGTTAGCAAGAAATTAGGAATAGGATATGGAAAAGTTAAAAATTTAATTGCATGTGGACAGATCACGTCCGTGTTTGATGGTAAGAAATACAAAGTTCCCGCATATAAACTTAAAGAATTCACAGATAGGAATACATTTATAGATAGAAACAAAAATGAATCACTTTCAGTAATTCATGATCATGAAGCTGAAGCCAAGGAAATAATTAAATCAACAAGGAGAAAATAACAATGGCATCACTATATCAGAAGCGCACAAAGTACTACATCGATTACACATTGAATGGCAAAAAAAAAACAATGAGTACTGACCTTGAATACAACACGGCTAACCACAATGCCGCGTTAAGACGTCTTAAAGAAATTGAAGTGCTGGAGAAGAAAAATAAACTCATGATTCAACATGGCATCATTGATCCTAGAGAGCCAGAAAGAAAGATTTCTCTGGCCGATGCGATTGCGCTGTATTTACCGACGATAAAGAAGGTTGATGCTAATGGGGATCAGGACAATCATTCGAGAACGTTTGAGGTTGTTATGAAGCAGTTCTGCAATACTGTAAAACCATCAAGACCGATTACAAGTATTTCCCATCTGGATATGAAGAACTTCATCAATTCTTGCACAGCAAGAGGAAACTCAAAGGAGACCATGAGAACATACTTGGCATATCTGAGAGGTTTCTTCAATTACTTGCTTGAGATAGAGCTGCTTGAAAAGTCTCCGCTTAGCAAGAGAATGTTTCCGCAATCAGAAATAAAGAACGTAGTGATATTCGATACAGATTCAATTACCGCAATTTTTGATAGATCCCGCAAGAAAGACAAACAACTATATAGGATCTTTAAAATGCTTTTACTTACTGGTGCACGTCCATGTGACCTATTAAGACTAAAGGCAGACGACATCGACATGAAAGGAGGAACGTATAATCTACAGATTTCGAAAACATCACGTCAGATAATACTGCCGATTTATGACGAGCTTTATGGATTCATCAAGAAGGATCTTAAACTCAATACGATCGAAGGAGATCAACTACTGTTCGAAGGTTATTCTGTTGTAAGGATAGGCAAGTGCTTCCGTAGAATTTTGTGCGAACTGAAAATTGACAAGAGGAAAAGATACAATCTGAAGACATTCAGAAAAACATTCGCATCAGAATTTGCCGGAAGAGGATTAAGCGACGGAGATATTGCCGATCTTCTCGGTCATACTTCAACTAGTACCACAAGGAAGTATTACAAACGAATGAATGTTGATGCACTAAGAGAAAGAATGAACAAACTTCGATAATTCGCTGACAATTCGCTGACACGTTAAAGTCACCAAAAATCAAAAAGCCCTTAAGTGCTATATGCTTAAGGGCTTTATTACGAGCTGGCGACGAGGTTCGAACTCGTTGCCTGCTGATTACGAATCAGCTGCTCTACCAGCTGAGCTACGCCAGCAAATTTGTT
>CALEVL010000177.1 GCA_937924675.1 uncultured Ignavibacteria bacterium
AGACATACATCAGCACAGGGTGCAACCCTGTGGAGACATACATCAGCACAGGGTGCAACCCTGTGTAGAAGTTATAGACCATGAATTTTATGCAAATATTTTTTTCGAATTGCACGAACATAACAAAGACACCGTATGGGACAATCTCTTGTAAAGAACTACATGCACATAATATTCAGCACCAAACATCGTGAACCAATCATCCTCGAGCCCATTGAATCTGAACTGCATGCATACATTGGAGGAATTTGCCGGGAACTTGAATGCACACCGATTGAGGTTGGAGGTCATTATGACCATATACACATACTCTGTATGCTCTCAAAGAAAATTGCTCTTATGAAACTCTTGCAGACAGTGAAAGCAAACTCATCTAAGTGGATAAAGACAAAAGGTGAACCTTATAATAATTTCTTTTGGCAAGACGGATACGGAGGATTTTCTGTAAGTCCCTCAGAAGTTGATAAAGTGGTACGCTATATATCTAATCAAAAGGAACATCACAGTAAGATAAGTTTTGAGAATGAATACAGGTCATTTCTAAGGATGTATCATGTAGATTTCGACGAAAGATACATTTGGGATTAGAGTATGCGAGCCATATCTTGTAGTACAGTAATATGCAGAAGGTTTATATTCGAAATCAAATGAACAGGAATATAGATTTCTGTCTCTTGTTGATTCAGAAATGTAATGAACCCGAATTGTCTTCATTCAAAGCTAAGCTCTTAAAAAATTTATTGAAGAATTATCAAAACAAATAATGACTCTTCATACAAACCCCAGGCAGATCAGCGAAGAATTCTCGAAAGGAAATTTCGAATTTGCTTTTGGCCATCTTTCCGAAAACATCAGCTGGAATATTGTCGGGACTGAATTGCTTACAGGCAAAGTCAAAGTAATTGAATATTGTAATAACACCTCAGCTTATTTCAAAGAAGTTGAAACGGATTTCAGAGTTATTGATGTGATGGTTGACGGAGATCGGGTTGCCATTACCGGTATGGCAGTATTCATTAACAGGGAGCAGAAGAAGACCGAAGTTTCGTCCTGTGATGTTTACAGATTTGACGATGGAATATTGAAAGAGATTGTTTCATATTGTATCGTCACAAACAAAGACAATTATCAGATTCTTTAAAGTTGCCGGTATCAGCCGGCAAAACCGAAATCTACAATAATCGAACATATTCCGATAATGAACGAAACAGTTAAGAAGCTTATAGAAGCGGAAAACAAGGCAACATTTCTGTTCAGAACAATTCATGAACGCGGACTGATTACTGCCGGCAAGACGGAGCATGAACTTAATAACGAAGTCTTCAAACTTGCTTTCGAACTGCTTGGCATAAAAAAGTACTGGCATAAGAGAATTGTCAGAGCCGGGAAGAATACTCTGCTACCTTATAAGGAAAATCCTCCCGATCTCGTATTGCAGGAAGATGATATTCTTTTCTTTGATTTCGGCCCTGTGCTGGAGGACTGGGAAGCCGATGTTGGCAGAACTTATGTGCTTGGCAACGATCCAAGGAAGATCAAACTCAAGAATGACGTTGAACTTGCCTGGAAAGAAGGATTACATTTCTACAAAGATAACAGAGAGACCATTACAAGCGCTGAGTTTTACAATTTCACAAAGGACCTTGCACAGAAGTACGGCTGGCATTACGGTAATATTCACTGCGGACATCTAATCGGAAATTTCCCTCACGAGAAAATAATCGGAGATGAATTCTTCAACTACATACACCCTGATAATGACGAACTCATGAGCAACAAAGACAAGAACGGCAACGAAAGACATTGGATCTACGAGATACACCTGATTGACAAAGAATCTCAAATAGGCGGATTCTTTGAGCAGTTGATGTATTAAGGCAGATGAATATTCAAGTTCATTCATACTATGTCATTTGGAATATGAAGTCTCAAATCTTCACATATGCAATAATTCTTATCTTAGCAGGCAGTTCTGGTTTAACGGCAAAGCAAAATTATTATGAGTCAGTAAAGGAGAATAAATACGTGCAGTCTTGTGAAGAAGTACTCATAGATACAATCTCATCCCGTTACTTTCCTCTTGCAGTAGGAAATGTTTACAAATACCATTATGCTTCTTCGGGAGGAGTTAACTATGATTACAAGGTCAGGATAATGAGAGATACGGTAATAAACTCTAAAAGATATTTTGTAACGAATGGATATTTTCCGGCTATAAATCAAAATATGATTCGCTATGATTCCATCACAGGTAACATCTATGGCAGAGTAAGTTCAGGATATTGCTCTTATAGTCCGCTTGAAGAACTTATTGACAGTTTGCGTTCCAAAAAAGGAGATACAGCTTTAGTGTGCAACGCATTTCTCAGACATCATTGCACCGATACGAGCTATGCAACTTTGTTTGGCAATCAGATAAAGGCAAAAGGGTTTACAAGATTCGGTTCTGACTTTAACATAGGTGTAGGTTATGGATTTGACTTCGGAATTATTTCTGTTTCATATCATGAATTTTGGGGAATTGCAAGTGAGAGATTGACAGGCTGCTATATTAACGGCGTACTTTATGGAGATACTACTTTGACAGTCATCTTGAATTCTGAAATTGAAGTTCCCGGTTCGCATGTCCTGTTTCAAAACTATCCGAATCCGTTTAACCCAAGTACTACAATAAATTACAGATTGAAGAATGCATCTCATGTTTCGATCAGAGTTTATGACCCGCTTGGCAAAGTTGTCGCAACTCTTGTAAATGAAAAGAGAAATGCCGGATTGCACAAAACTGAATTCAAAGCATCAGAACTTCCAAGCGGAATCTACTTTTGTATGATGAATGTTGATGGGATTATAGCCGGAGTAAGACGTATGGCAATGGTGAAATAGAATTATAAATTAAAAATTAGAAATAGTGTAGGGCTTTCTGCTTTAAAACAATCAAGAAAAAGTTACCGAAGAATAATTATTTCTAATTTTTAATTCCTAATTTCTAATTCCAATCACTCCCAACATCCTTCCCGACTTCTCCCTGTCACGCCGGTATGAATGAAGCAGATCTCTCTCATCAAAAGTACAATGCTCGCTAATTTCAATATTGCTGCTGTGCAAACCGCACTCAATGAGCTGTGAGTAGTTTTGTTTTTTCAAATCCAGAAAGAATTTCCCGTCAGAAGAAATCACGAATTCAGCATCAAATTGATCGGCTACTTCCTTTCCCACTTCATAATTCTTTGCAGAGATACACGGACCTATGTAAGCAATAAGTTTTGCCGGTTCAAGATCAAATCTTTCCCTAAGCTCCTTGATCGTCAGAGTTAGTATCCTCCCTGCTGAGCCCTTCCAGCCGGAATGAATTCCTGCAATGATCTTTCTAAGCGGGTCATAGAGAAAAACGGGAACACAATCTGCAACACTTACTGCCAGATAATTCTTCGGCTTATCCGTGAACAACGCATCACATTCACCAAGATGTTGCGGCGATGGTGAATACTTGAATACTGTCGAGTGAACCTGCTTCTGCAATGAAACTTCTTCTTCGGCAATTCCAAGCGCATCAAAGAAGAGTCTCCTGTTTCGCAGAACATTCTCATGCTCGTCACCCGTATTGAGTCCCAGATTAAGACTATACGGCTCCGGTGATACCCCACCAAGCTTTGTGCTGAAGCCAAACATAAGCTCGGGGTAATTGCTGAACAGATTGCTTCTGATTATCTTCAAAATGAATTAAAGGTTTCTGAAGTGGTCATTCGTGGCAGAGATTTTATTGGCCACGAATGCACGAATGATTCAAAGTTCAAACATAAACATGAAAACCCAAGGAT
>CALEVL010000178.1 GCA_937924675.1 uncultured Ignavibacteria bacterium
TCCCGTCTCAGACGGGCAGGCAACTTTTAACTCTCGTACTTCTCTATATTCCTCGCCATTCTTTCAAATATAAAAAAGTGAAACGGCAGTATCGAATACCAGTAAAGTCTTCCCAAAAGTCCGTTAGGCCTGAATGTTGCCGTCTGATATAAATAATCTGTATTGTCCTTATTGCTAATTCTGAACTCAAGCCATGCATCACCCGGAAGTTTCATCTCGGCATGAAGCAGCAGACGGCGATTGTCTTTGTCAGCAACAAGCACACGCCAGAAATCCAAGGCATCCCCGGATGATATTTTATTTGGATTCGTTCTTCCGCGTCTTAATCCAACTCCCCCGTAAAGCTTATCTATGAAGCCTCTTGCCTTCCAAAGAAAGTTAGCATGATACCAGCCGCGTTCGCCGCCGATTGACCAGATATTCTCAAGAACTTTTGCAGGATCATTTGATATGGGAATCTCTTTCTTGTCAGTGAATACGCCGTGAGTCGGAACTTCAATATATTCGTTAAGAGATTTGTCTGCCGAACTTGTAATAAGCGAATCCTTCCAGCTTGAAAGCACAAGGTTTTGCTCAATCTTTTCAAAAGCAAGCTCTACTGCTTTTTTGTAACTTGTAGTCTGAATCCCAAGAATATCACGAAGCTCATTATCCCTGCATACAATCTCTACTTTCATACTGTTTACAAGATTAACAGCAAGCATGTAGGAAGTGGATGTCACAAAGTAAAGCCAGTATGATGATAGCCGCGGCGACATTACAGGAAGCGTAATGATCAACCGCTTCAGCTTTCTGACTTCTGCATAACCCAGCAGAATTTCCTTATAAGTAAGAATCTCCGGTCCGCCAATGTCAAAAGTTCTTCCGATGCATTTGTCATTGAGCATTACTCCGTTCAGAAAACTTATCACATCTCTTATAGCAATAGGCTGGCTTCTTGTATTCAGCCATTTCGGAGTTATCATTACCGGAAGTTTTTCAATCAGGTCGCGGATAATTTCAAACGAAGCGCTTCCGGAACCGAGTATGATGCCAGCCCTCAGAACGGTCAGAGGAACTTTGCTTTGGTGAAGAATATCTTCAACATGTTTCCGTGAAATGAGATGCTTCGAAAGTACTTTCTCATTAGAAATGCCGCTCAGATAAATGATCTGTTTGCAATGTGTCTGATCAATATAGTTCAGAAAATTCTCGGCCGACTTCGCTTCCAGATCTTCAAAGTTGCTTATAGAAGATGACATGGAATGAATCAGATAGAAGGCAACATCAAATTCACGCGGAGCATTGGCTGTGTCAATGCTCTCAAGGAAATCAACTTCATAAACGCTGACATTGTCGCCGAAAGCCTTTTTCATCTCAAATCTTTTACTGTCCCTTACGCAGCATATTATCTCATGTCCCTGCTCTACCAAGACAGGTAGCAGACGTTTTCCGATATAGCCGCTTGCACCTGTAAGAAGAATTTTCACTTCAGATTTTTTAGAAATGTTTCAGCTATTGACAAATGGTTTTGCAGTTTTGTTTTTTCCATATCACGAAGTTGTTTAGCCATGATTCCAAGTCTGGGATTTGATCCAAAGAAATCATAATGCTTATGAATGAATCGCCAGAATAGTGCATCCCAGATATTGCACCAATCTCCTTTTGCAAAGTTACTCATCTTTCTTACATAATTTGATGAACTAATATATGGCTTCGTTGCCATAATGCCGCCATCGGCAAACTGGCTCATTCCATAAACATTAGGAACCATTACCCAGTCGTATGAATCAATGAACATCTCCATGAACCATTTGTAAACTTCATCGGGATGGATCTCACACAGCAGCATGAAGTTGCCGAGTATCATCAATCGTTCAATGTGATGACAATATGAATTCTCCAGAAGTCTTCTGATGACAATATCAACCGGCTCTATGCCTGTAGTCCCGTCATAAAATGAATCCGGCATCTTTCGGCTGAAGTTCCAGTAGTTGTTCGTTCTCTGTCTTACTCCTTCTTTGAGATATACTAATCTGATAAATTCACGCCAGCCGATTATCTGCCTTAAGAAGCCTTCCAGAGAATTCAGCGGGATGTTTCTGTCTTCAGCAAAATCAAGAGTCTTGCTTACAATCGTCTGCGGTGATAACAGCCCGGAGTTGAGAGCCGGAGTCAGAACCGAATGAAAGAGAAATGAATTGTCGGCATCAATAGCATCTTCATATAAACCAAACTGAGAGAATCTTTCTTCGAGAAATTTTTCCAGCCACTTCAATGACTGATGATGATCTGTCGGATAAATGAAATTTTCTGCTGAGCCGGGATTGCCGGAGAAGTTCTTGTTGACATAACTTATAGCCTCTTTCACGAATTTATCTTGCGGTGGACCGGCGATTTCGGGAAGTGAAATATTCTTTGGAAGTTTCTTCCTGTTCTCTTCGTCAAAGCTCCACTTGCCGCCTGTAGGTTTTCCGGATTTATCGATCAGAATATTCAGACGCTTTCTCTGTGCAGTATAAAATTTTGCCATGAGATAACTTTTGCTTCCGTGAAATGTCTGATCGAAGAATGCTTCATCCGTCAGGAAGTTCGGATTTTCATATTTGTTCAATCCAAGTTGTTCCTGTCTTGCAGCCGAACGGATTCGTTTCTCAAGTATGAAATCAACAGTGTCGGCATAGTTGATTTCATTTATTCCAAGCGCTTTCAGTGCAGAGAATATATACCTGTCTGCATCTTTGCTTTGCAGTTCATTATACTCGAAGTATTTGATATCAAACTTTCTGCGCTTCAGCATCTCGCCATAAGACTTCATTGATGCCCTGTGAAGAACGAGTTTCTTCTTATGAAAACTCAGTGGATACTTTCGATCACCAAAGAATAAAGGATGCTCGATGATGCATACCATCATGCAATTTTCAAGTGCGGGATGGTTTTCATAAAGCTGATTGGGATAAATTACTGCTGCATTCATTTTTCAGATGTCCCCAGAAAATAATATGCATGCTCCGTATCGTATTCAAAGCCATACTTAATGTATAGATTTCTTGCCGGCGTATTGGAATTGCGGGTCTCAAGAATCAATCCGGCTCCGGATGTTTCAATGCTTAACTTTCTGCATTCATCAATCAGTCTTTCGGCAACTCCCTTCTGTCTGTGATCTGCGTGAACAAACAGGTCGTTCAGTATCCACATTCTCTTCAGCCCGACCGATGTGAAACTCGGATACAGTTGAACAAAACCCATACCATTACCCGCTTCATCACGCGCCAAAAAAATAACTGATTCATTCTTTGTCATCCTCTGAAATATGAATTCTCTTGCGGCGACAATGTCCGGTGCCTGCTCATAGAACCGGCGATACATATCAAATAACTCTGCAACAGTTTCCAGATCGCTGATTCCTGCTCTGGTAATTGTCATAAAATTTAGTGTTATCATTTGATTGCTTTATGGTGTGTTAATGAATTTCAAAGAGTAATCAGTAAAGCAACTCTCCTGACTCGCATGAATTGTTATTTCGTAAACCATTTGAGATTAACCGTTTGTCTTCATGACTTCAGCAATTGCTATGGCTGTATTCTGTCCGTCAAGAGCCGCTGAAATTATTCCGCCGGCGTATCCCGCTCCTTCTCCGCTTGGATAGAGTCCTTTGATTTCGATATGTTCGAATGTGCTTCTGTCACGGGGAATTCTCACGGGTGAACTGGTCCTTGATTCTGTGCCGATAAGATTTGCTTCTTCAGTAAAATATCCCTTCATCTTCTTTCCAAAATCTTTCATCGCAATTCTAAGTCTTCTGCTGATTTGCAGCGGAAGAAGTGAGTTCAGATCATGGCTGTAAACTCCCGGTATGTATGATGTCTTTCCAATGTTGCCGGATTCCTTTTGTTCAACAAAATCCGTCATGCGCTGTGCCGGAGCTTTCTGTGAACCGTCACCTTCTTCGAAGAATTTCTTCTCAACGCTCTTCTGAAATTCAAGTCCGCGGAATTCACCGTGTGAATCAAACTCCTTGAGGTCTTCTTCTTCCACAGAAACTACAATCCCCGAATTTGCAAATTCTGAATCTCTCCTCGACATTGACATTCCATTTACAACAATCTCACCGGGAGCAGTTGCCGAAGGAACAATGAGTCCTCCGGGGCACATGCAGAATGAATAGACTCCTCTTCCGAGTACCTGTGTTGCAAGTTTATAACTTGCCGCAGGAAGATATTCGCTTCGCGGATTTTGTCTGTATTGAATTTCGTCTATCAACGCCTGCGGATGTTCAGCTCTCACACCTAGCGCAAACGGTTTGTTCTCTATCTTTACTCCTCTTTTATGAAGAAGATAGAATATATCTCTTGCTGAATGTCCGGCTGCAAGAATCACGGCATCGGCAAGATGTTCATCGCTGTTGTTTACAATTATGCCGAGGCATTTGTTGTCTTGTATAATGAAGTCTGTAACGTGAGAGTCGAAGTTAACCTCGCCGCCGAAATCTAAAATAGTCTGACGCAAATTCTGAACTACTACAGGCAGCTTATTGGAACCTATGTGAGGGTGAGCATCTACTAGTATGTCGGAAGAAGCGCCGTGATCTACTAGCATCTTCAACGCTTTGTTGATATCACCGCGCTTGTGTGAACGCGTGTAGAGTTTGCCGTCAGAGTATGTGCCTGCACCTCCTTCTCCGAAGCAATAGTTTGAGTCAGGATTGACTATGCTGAATTGTTGTATCGCACGGAGATCCTTTCTTCTGGCTCTGACATCTTTGCCGCGATCGAATATTACGGGCTTAAGTCCATGTTCAATCAGTTCAAGCGCTGCAAAATATCCGGCTGGACCTGCGCCGACAATAATTACCTTCTTTGCTGATGATACATCTTTATAACTGCTCCTTACCGGTGATTCCGGCTCAGGAAATTCATTTATATAAACATCAAAGGAATAGTTTATAAGAGGATGTCTGCTACGGGCATCAACAGAGCGCCGCAGTTTGACAAAGCTAAACTCGTCAGAAGGTTTAAGTCTTAGATGCCTTTGAATGATCTGTCTGAGTCGCTCATCATCAAAAGCAATTTCCGGATCGAGAACAAACTCGATTGTCTTTTTCATTGGTGTTCACTTTTTATGTGAAAAAAATTGCACGTTAAACATTATGCCTAAACCTCATAGCACATGCACTTATCCTGTGTTTATGAAACAGCATTCGGAGAGTTACAGGTAAATTACCCTGTCTTCCCCTGAGACCCTGGAGTTTTACTGTTTCTTGAATTGTACCTCAGCGGCAATCAATACAAGTTTACTCTGCAGATAACACAAATATTATAACGCGCAATTTGCAAGGCACCCGAAAGATCCGAAATGCTATTACTTCTTCAATGTGAAATATACTTCTTTCGAATACACAATGCTTTCATCAAATTCATCAACAACTCTCACGCAGTACTTTCCCGGATCGTGGACTACCATGGAAGCAGTAGCATAGAAACTTGTTGATGACACACTCATTACTCTGTCCTGAAAAAACTCACCGTCTTTGTTCTTTTCGGTGACAACAAGCCTAAGACCAACTGATTTTCCAAAGGGCTCGAAGTTCAGAAGAAAAAACACATTATCATTGCTTCCGTTTTCTTTGAAAATGTTGGTTGGGTTAATTGCTGTTGCAGCTGTTTCCATGTCATTAGAACTTTCAAGTCCTTCACACAAGGTCACTGTTACCGGTTGTGCGAATGAGCTGAGAGAGCATGTGCAGATAACTAAAGTTGTAAACAATAGTGTCTTGAAGGTTGAGTTCAATTTGTTTGCCATTTGTTCTTCCTGTTTTTAAGTTTTATAGAGTTACAAAAATAATGAATCAAATGACAAACTGTAATTCCACAAAAAAAAATCTCTAATAGAATCAACATCCTTATCATTAACAGGACTACATAAATAAACCTTGTTGAGATAAAATAACTACATTCAGAGCTTAGACAGTTCTTCTTTTGATTTTCTGGTAAGGGATTCTATAACAAGTTCATAAGAATGATCGATCATTTCCTTAAGTTCTCTTGCCGGAATATGTCCCTCGAAATCCACAGTATTCCAGTGCTTTTTATTCATGTGGTAACCCGGCTGCACTTCTTCGTATTGTTCTCGAAGTTCAATTGCTCTTTCCGGATCACACTTGAGATTGACACTCAGAGGCTTCTCGAATGAAGTGATGGCGAATATTTTTCCCATAACTTTAAAAACGAGCGTGTCTTCACCAAACGGAAATCCTTCGGACACACCTTTTTTTGAAAGGCAGTATTTTCTGAATGCTTCCAAGTCCATGAACAAAGTTAGGAAAAGTAACTGTGAAATAGAACATAGTTGCATCGCCGTAATAGTCTTCAAAATCACTGCTGTCCGAAACGTTTATGTATTTCGAAAATTCATTCGAAATCAAGCTGGAAAGTTAGAAAAAATCCGGTTCGGAAAAACAACCCGCCCGCCTGTCGAATTACTACTCACTTGAAGCGAATGACGGCGGACAGGCCTCATCCTAATTGCCGTAAAAAAATTTTGAGCTTTGGCGTAAGCCTGCTCGATGAAACAAATACACTCGCTGCGGGCAGGCCCGCTTGCAACAATGAATCAATTACACTCGCTGCGGGCAGGCCCGCCTGCAACAATGAATCAATTACACTCGCTGCGGGCAGGCCCGCCTGCAACAATGAATCAATTACACTCGCTGCGGGCAGGCATACGCAGGAGTGACAAACTTAAAATTATTGACAAATTTTTCTTTTGGTGTCGGGACTTCCGTCCCGGCATAAGTAAACTAATTGCGTCAGGACGCCTGCCTGCTGCAGGCAGGAAAGTCCTGAAGCAACAAAGAGAATGAAGAATCAGTAGTGACAGTTAGGAACATGCTACTTGCATGATCGACCTAATTCAGGAATTTATGTTCAAAGAAAGCCTTGTGGATTTTCTTTTACATTTCACTATGAATACGAATTGGTTAAGTTTAAAAGAACAAAATTGAAGATTTACCGCACCTATTTACAATGAGCTTCATCGGAAATAGTGAATGATCTGCCGGGAAGCTCAGACCCGAAAGGCGGATAAGAATATGTCAGGAAATGCTCTAAAAGATACAAAAAAACTACAAGCCAGCTTCGTTCCACCGACACCATCAGCGCCGGACACGGCTCAAGAACACTCGGAAACTGCCAATCAAAAACACATACGCAGCATTGCAGATGAGATCACTGAAAAAACATTTCAGAATGTCAGTCTGTGCTATCAGTGCGGTAAGTGTTCCGCCGGTTGCCCGGTAAGATTTTACATGGAAGTAGCGCCAAATAAGATTGTGAGGTTGATACAACTTGGACTATACGAAGAGGCTCTGAACTCAAATACACCTTGGCTTTGCGCCGGCTGTTTGACTTGTTCTACAAGATGTCCTAACAGTTTTGATCTCGCAAAATTCATGGATGCAGTAAGAGAAGTTGCACTTGAAAAGGGAGTTGAAGTGGGAGAAAGAGATATCCTTAATTTCCACAAAGCGTTCCTCGATCAGATTAAGCATCACGGCAGATCGTATGAAGTCGGGCTTGTAGCCGATTATAAAATGAGAACTCTGAATCTGCTTCAGGATGTTGACTCGGCTCCGGGGATGTTTGTGAAAGGAAAACTCTCTGTGCTTCCTCATAATGTGAAGGACAAGAAAAGTGTGAAAGAAATTTTTGAGAAGACATCTATTAAGAAAAATCAAACACCTCTTTAGGGAGGAATCATGAGATTTGGATATTATCCCGGTTGCTCACAGACAGGTACAGCAAAGGAATATGACATCTCATTAAGAAAAGTGATCGGAAAACTCGGAGTGTCATTTGATGAACTAGATGACTGGTCATGCTGCGGAGCAACATCAGCGCACGTTACAAACCACAAGCTTGCAAATGCGCTTGCTATGAGAAACATTGCGCTTGCGGGAACGCAGGGAATAGACAATGTGGTTGCTCCTTGCGCCGCATGCTATAACCGGCTTGTCTTGTCGCAATATGAAACGATGCATCATCCTGAGATAAAAGCTGAGACTGAAGAATTGCTCTCTGCAAAATTCACACAGGATATCAAAGTCATGAATGTGCTTGAGCTCTTCATGAAGATTGGCTTGGGAAAGATAATTGATAATCGCAAACATGAACTCAGCGATCTGAATGTTGCCTGTTACTACGGATGCCTTCTGGTAAGGCCTGCGGAGATAACGAAGTTCGACGATGCCGAACAGCCTGTTTCGATGGAAAAGATAGTTGAGGCAACCGGTGCAAAAACGGTTGACTGGAATTACAGAGTTGAATGCTGTGGAGCAGCGCATTCAATAGCAAGAAGAGACATTGTTATTGATCTGTCAAAGAAGATCATAGATGATGCTGTTGATAACGGAGCGAATGTGATGGTTGTTGCCTGTCCGATGTGTCATACAAATCTTGACATGCGGCAGCGAGCGATGAAACGTGTATATCCCGGCCACAAGGAGTTTCCGGTTCTTTATCTTTCGGAACTCATCGGACTCTCACTCGGGATGAATGAGAAAGAACTTGGCATCGATCTTCACTATATAGATTTCAAATATGATGGAAACATTTTAAAGAATACTGTTGCTTGATGAGGAGTATGAAAAATGAAAATTGGCGTATTCATATGTCATTGCGGCGAGAACATAAGCCGAACTGTTGATTGTCCGCGCGTAGCCCACTTTTGTGAAGGGCTTCCCGGTGTAGAATATTCGATCGATTACAAGTACATGTGTTCCGACCCGGGACAAAAGATGATCAAAGATGCGATCCATGAACATAAGCTTGATGCAATTGTTGTTGGATCGTGCTCACCAAATATGCACGAAAGAACTTTCCGAAACGCCGCGGTTTCCGCCGGCATAAATCCTTTCCTTGTCGAGATCGCAAATCTCCGCGAACACTGTTCATGGGTTCATGACGATGTGGAAGCAGCTACAGAAAAGGCAATCGAACTTGTCCGCATGGCAATAGAGAAAGTTAAACGGGATAAGCCTCTTACTAAGATCAAAGTCCCGGTAACAAAGAGAGTGCTTGTCATCGGCGGAGGTATCGCAGGCATACAGGCAGCGCTTGATGTTGCAAATGCCGGATATGAAGTTGTGCTTGTGGAAAGAGAGCCCTCAATTGGCGGGCACATGAGTCAGCTCTCAGAAACATTCCCGACGCTTGACTGTTCGCAGTGCATTCTTACTCCGCGAATGGTTGAAGTTTATCAGCATCCGAAGATCAAACTTCTTACATACTCCGAAGTTGTAAAGGTCGAAGGATTCATCGGAAATTTCAAAGCTACCATAAAAAAGAAAGCAAGGCATATTAATGAAGATCTTTGCTCGGGTTGCGGACTGTGTATAACAAAATGTCCGACCAAGAAGAAAGCTTACAATTCATTTGAAGAAGATCTTGCATTCAGACCGGCCATTTATGTTCCGTTCCCGCAGGCAGTGCCAAACATACCTGTGATAGACGAAACTGTTTGCATGTATTACAAGAACGGAAAGTGCGGAATGTGTGTGAAAGTTTGCGACAGGGAAGCCATAGACTTTGAACAAAAGGACACAATGCTTGTTGCCGATATTGGTGCGATAATTGTCGCGACCGGATATAAGCTTTATAACATTGACAAGAAAACATTTGACTCAAAATACAAAGGTTACGGTGAATACGGATACGGAAAGTACAGAGATGTAATTGACGGATTGCAGTTTGAACGCATCGCAAGTGCATCCGGTCCTACGGCAGGTGAAATCAAACGTCCTTCAGACGGAAAGGAACCTAAGAAGATCGTCTTCATACAATGTGTGGGTTCGCGAGATCCGTCGAAGGGAATTTCATATTGCAGCAAGATCTGCTGCATGTACACTGCAAAACATGCAATGCTTTATAAGCACAAAGTGCATGACGGTGAAGCCTATGTTTTTTATATGGACATACGTGCCGGCGGAAAGATGTATGATGAATTTGTAAGACGTGCTATTGAAGAAGATCAAGTAAAATATATCCGCGGAAGAGTTTCAAGAATTTATGAAGAGAACGGCAAGTACATCGTCAAAGGTGAAGATACAATTGCCGGAGTGCCTGTTGAGATTGATGCGGATCTGGTAGTTCTTGCAACTGCAATGATTCCGCATGACAATGCCCCAACTCTTGCACAGACAATCGGAATCCCTTACGACAGGCACGGCTTCTTCAACGAAGCGCATCCAAAGCTCAGGCCTGTTGAGAGCACTACTGCCGGTGTATTTCTTGCCGGTGCATGTCAATCACCAAAGGACATTCCCGAGTCAGTATCAATGGCTTCTGCCGCAGCAAGCAAGGCGATGATACTGTTTGCTTCGGATACACTCGAGCGCGAGCCGGTAGTTGCAAAAGTTAATGAAGATCTTTGTGCAGGATGTTTCTATTGTAAAAAGGTTTGTCCGTTCGGAGCAATTGAAGTGAAAGATATAACGGATGTTAACGGGATAGTTTATAAGGAAGTCGCTTACATTAATCAGGGCGTATGCCAGGGATGCGGAACATGCACTGCTACATGTCTTTCCAAATCAATTGAACTTGCCGGATTCAACAACGAGGAAATATTTGCAGAGATAGCGGCATTGTGAAGATCTAAAAAAGTTTTTTAAACAATTGAAATATGACACAGCAAAAATGGGAACCTAAAATAGTTGCCTTTGTATGTAACTGGTGCACATATGCAGGCGCCGACCTTGCCGGAACATCACGGCTCAAGTATCCTGCAAATACAAAGATCATACGCGTAATGTGTTCAGGAGGAATTGATCCTGTATTCATATTAAAAGCCTTTGAACGCGGAGCTGACGGAGTTCTTGTTTCAGGATGCCATCCGAATGACTGTCACTACAATGCAGGTAATTTTCACGCACGCAGGAGATGGGATCTGTTTCATAAACTGCTTGATTTTGTAGGCATCGAAAAGGATAGACTGCAGTTCTCATGGATATCAGCTTCCGAAGGAAAGAAGTTTGCTGATGTAATTACAAAAGTGACAAAAGACATTATGGCTCTCGGACCATTCAAAGCATATCAGAACATGAACTCTGAATTTACAATTGAGTTTCCTGAACTTGAAGCTGTAGCCCTTAAGGAAATGCTTCACGAAGAGGAGGTGTCAGATGGAAGAGCTTAGAAAATATGCCAAAGAGCTTCTGGAAAAAGGAGAGGTAGCTGCCGTAATAGGATATCAGCAAGTGAATGAAAGAAGAACGAAGCCGATCATAGTCACTGATCCCGCTGATGCAACGAAGCTGGTTTTTAATGAATACTGTCTGAATAATCTTTCCGTTTACTTTACGAGGGCAAGGATCAGATCTTTGATGAGGACAAAAGACAAACCGACGAAGCTTGCGATTACTGCCAAGCCATGTGATGTTCATTCCATCATTGCTTTGATTCAGGAAAATCAGATACAAAGGAATGATGTTCACATAATCAGCTTCTATTGTCATGGAGTTGTGCGCGACTTCGGATGTGAATTCAGCGGAGATTATCTTGCGTCAAAATGCATCACCTGTGAGACTCATAAACCGCTTTACTATGACAAAATTTTTGGCGAGGACAAAGTAACACCACAGGCAAGTGATAAATCTCTTGCAAAGATAAAGGAACTTGAGAAGATGAGCTCCAAGGAAAGATTTGATTACTTCAAGAGCGAGTTTGACAAGTGCATAAAGTGTTACGCATGCAGGGCAGTTTGCCCGTTGTGCTATTGCCAAAGATGCATTACTGACAAGACCATCCCAAGATGGATCGAATCGAGTTCGCATGGAAGGGGAAATTTTGCATGGAATATTGTAAGAGCATTTCACTTGAGCGGACGCTGTACAGGATGCGGAGAATGCGATCGTGCATGTCCGATGGACATTCCGCTTTCACTGATAAACAGAAGAATGGCAATGGAGGTCAAGGATCTCTTCTCATTTGTTTCGGGAAGAAGTCTTGAGACGCCGACTCTCGTTGGCAGTTTTGACAAGAAGGATAATGATGAAATATTCATGTAAACGAATTGGCAAGTAAATCTTAATGGACTTTTGAGATGGAAGAGAAAATTATAACAAAAGAAGATTTGCTGAAATTGTGTGACGATATCATAGCAAAAGGTCATACTCTTCTTGCTCCCGGAATTGCAGAATATGTTCCGGTTACAAATGCTTCACAGATCCAATTGGATTCCTCGGCATTGCCGACAAAGGCATCATACAAATCTTATGTCTTTCCTAAGGCGGAACCAATTCTGTATTACAAAAGAAGCAAGAACGATGTTCAGTTAATAGATGCGGATGTTGACGGAAAGAAGATCATAGTACTTGGTGCCAAGCCGTGTGATACAAATTCCATAAACATTATGAGGCATTTATTCAACTGGGACTATGAAGACAAGTTCTTTGATCTTCGGCAGAAGCATTTCATTATCATTGGTCTTATGTGCAATTCGTTTGATGACTACTGCTTCTGCACATCGGTAGGATCCTCACCTGTTTCCGAAGAAGGCTCGGATCTTTTTCTCATACCGCTTGATGAAGAAACTTTTGCCTTGAGGATAGTCACGGAAAAAGGAGATGAATTCATACAGCAGTATTCGGGATTTCTGAAAGAAGGAGATGAAACAAGATCCTTTGCGGTAATAGAAAAAGTAAAGCATCCCGAAAAAGCATTTGACAGCAAGCAGGTGCACGAGTGGCTTGGGAATAATTTCGAAAGTCCGAAGTGGGATGGCATCGGAAACGTTTGTCTCTCATGCGCGCAATGCGCATTCGTTTGTCCCGTCTGTCATTGCTTTGATATTGTAGATGAAGATTATAGCTATTCCGAAGGAAGACGGATGAAGAACTGGGACGGTTGCCAATTCGGACATTTTACACTTCATGCATCGGGGCATAATCCGCGAGACATTCAGAGCAAGCGATACAGGCAGAGAGTCAATCACAAGTTCAGATATTATGTTGACAAGTTCGGACAGATACTATGCACCGGTTGCGGAAGATGTTCGAGAGGATGTCCGGTAAGCATAGACATCAAAGAGATAGTTGCAAACTGCAAAGATTAAAATCAGCGAAACCATGAACAACATATACATGCCGCATCTTGCGGAGATAAGAGAGATCATTGACGAGTCGCCGGACACAAGAACATTCAGACTCAAGTTTAAAGATGCCGATACGGCAAACAGCTTTGAATTCAAGGCGGGACAATTTGCAGAGTACTCGGCATTCGGCGACGGTGAGTCAACTTTTTGCATAGCATCATCGCCGACGCACAAAGAGTTTATTGAGTGCTCATTCAAAGTTTACGGAAAGGTCACACAATCTTTGCAACGATTGAATGTCGGAGATACGATCGGCATAAGGGGTCCATACGGCAACTGGTTTCCACTGGATGAGTTGAAAGGAAAGAATCTGTTGTTCATAGCAGGCGGCATCGGCATGGCTCCGGTCAGATGTGTTATAGAGAATGTTTTGGATTGGCGGGAAGAGTATAAAGATGTTACAATAATTTACGGAGCAAGATCGGTTAGTGATCTTATCTATAAACAGGAAATTGGCGAGTGGAAGATACGACCTGATGTTACCACTGTTGTAACCGTAGATCCCGGCGGAGCAACACCGTCATGGGATGGCGAAGTTGGATTTGTTCCGGCAATACTTGAGAAGACTGCACCGGCTTCTGAAAACACAGCAGTAATTTTATGCGGACCGCCGGTGATGATAAAGTTCACGATGCCGGTGCTGACAAAACTCGGATTCAGAGATGAAGATGTTTATACTACATTGGAAAACAGGATGAAGTGCGGATTAGGCAAGTGCGGAAGATGCAACATCGGAAATGTTTACGTCTGCAAAGACGGACCGGTATTCACTTATGCACAGATAAAGAAGTTGCCGCAAGAGTTCTGATCAATGTTCGATGTTATTACACTTATGTTTGTTTTTGTTTGGTAAACAATTTTGATTTGCTAATTAAGAAAATATACTTGTCGGTCATTTCAGAATAACGTAACGAATGTAATTTAAGAGTCGGTTTGTATTGATATGAAAATTTCACAGAAGATTCTCCGTAATACGAAAGATGATAACTATAAACTAATTATCATCACCCTTTTTTATTCGGAGGCAATCAGGCATTCAGATACGGACATAGTTTACAGATGAATCAAGTACAAAAACTATTGATGAACTTCCCGGGTTCTCCAAAATATTTTGGAAGGGTCCGGGAAGACTTGTTTATGCGGCAAACATAATCAAACCCGTTGGCGTTTAACAAAATGAAACGGGAATTTTGAAAAAGTAAATGTAAAATATTATGAAAAGGAAAGTTTTACTAACAGTTTCAGTTGCTTTTGTTTTAATTGCACATTGCACATTGAACATTGATAATTGCTCCGCTCAGTGGGTTCAGTCAAGCGGGCCAGGCGGAGGAATAGTACAATGCTTTGCTGTATCAGGAGTAAGCGTCTATGCAGGAACTACCCGGGGAATATACCTTTCAGTAAATAACGGCACGAGCTGGACTGCTGTCAATAACGGCTTGACTAGTCAGGGTGTATATGCACTCGTATTTTCAGGAACAAATCTCTTTGCAGGAACAGGCGGCGGAGTATTTTTGAGTACTAATTTCGGTACAAGCTGGACTGCTGTAAATAATGGTATAACATATCTTGATATTCGCGCGCTTGCAGTTTCAGGATCAAATATCTTTGCCGGCTGTTATAGTATTTCATCAGGCGGAGTTTTTGTGTCAACAAATAACGGCACAAGCTGGACTGCTGTCAATAGCGGATTTACCAACAAAAATGTTTCATCACTTGCTGTGCTAGGCACAAACATCTTTGCAGGGATTGGAAGCAATATATATTTGTCTACAAATAGCGGAACAAATTGGACTGCTGCCAATGGGGGAATTTCGATGAGTAATATTTATTCACTTACAGCTATAGGAACAAAGTTATATGCCGGAACTGGTAATGGACTATTTTCATCAGTAAATTCCGGGACAAACTGGTCGTCAGTCAATAGCGGATTAACGAGTTTTCTTGTTACTTCCATTACAGCTTCAGGCACAAACCTCTTTGCAGGAACGACCGGTGCATTTCAAATTGGTGGTGGTGTATTTTTATCAACAGATGACGGCGCAAGCTGGGTCGCGATAAATAATGGATTGGGGAATTACAATGTTTTTGCCATAGCAGCTTCAGGAACAAACATCTTTGCCGGAACTTATGGAAACGGTGTTTATTTAAGAGCTAATAACGGTACAAGCTGGAATTCTGTAAGTAATGGAATGGCGAATAAAAATATTTATGCACTTGCTGTTTCCGGTTCAAACATCTTTGCCGGAGGCGCAGGTTTTGGCACAGGTATATCCTTGTCAACAGATAATGCTTCATCCTGGACTGACATAGGATTATCTTTTCAATCAATATTTGCACTTGCTGTTTCAGGTACAAATGTTTTTGCAGGAACAGCTACCGGCTCCGGAGGAGTTGTTTATTTATCAACCAATAACGGAGCAAACTGGACTGCAGCCAATAACGGATTACCTACCGGGGCTGTACCGCATGTTAATGTGTTCGCAGTTTCAGGAACAAAACTCTTTGCCGGTTTTAATAACCGGGGTGTTTATCTAACAAACAATAACGGTACAAACTGGACTGCAGTCAATAACGGTTTAACTCATCAGTACGTTTATTCACTTGCAGTTATAGATACAAACCTATTTGCCGGAACTCAGGGCGGCGGCGTTTTTCTAACAACCAACAACGGCGCAAACTGGAATGCCGTTAACAATGGAATATCAGGAAATGGTCTATATGTTTATTCGCTTGCCGTTATGGGTACAAATCTCTTTGCAGGAACCAGCATAGGAACTTATTTATCAACAAATAACGGAACAAGCTGGACAGCAGTAAACAATGGATCAGCAGGAGGATCAGTATATGCTTTTGCGGTTTCAGGATCAAACATCTTCGCAGCAACTCAGGCTTATGATCTTACAGGCGGCTTATACTTATCAACAAATAGTGGAACAAGCTGGATACAAAAAAATCAGGGAATCGGATTTATTCCAACAGCTCGTGCACTATTAATCGCTAATAATTACATCTTCTCCGGAATTGATGAGAATTCAGTATGGCGCAGATCATACACTGAAATCATAGGCATTAAAAATATCAGCACAGAATTACCGGCATCATACTCATTGTCTCAAAACTATCCGAACCCTTTCAACCCTTCTACCAATTTGGAATTTGGGATTTCGAATTTGGGATTAGTTTCTTTGAAGATATATGATCTTCTTGGAAAGGAAATAGTGACATTAGTTAATGAAAAATTAAATCCCGGAACATACAGGGTTGAGTTTGATGCCGGCAGTCTGACAAGCGGTGTGTATTTCTACAGACTGACTTCAAGTGATTTTACGAATACGAAGAGGATGCTGCTTGTCAAATAGTGACAAATAGATTGAGAAACTTTCAAAAAAAATTCATGCATTCGTGGCTAACATCTCTTTGCCACGAATGCAAGAATGCCAAACCAACAATTGAAATTAAAGGAATATTTGATAGTAAAGGAATGAAGACAAAAACCCAAGCTCTTTATTTCTAATTGTAAATTTCTAATTGCTCTTATTCGTGCATTCGCGGCGAACAAATCTTTTGCCACGAATACACGAATGCTCAAAATGAAGACTAACTAATATG
>CALEVL010000179.1 GCA_937924675.1 uncultured Ignavibacteria bacterium
AATACTGAACTTCAACACTTTACGCAGGCGGGCGGGCGACTCGCTGCCCTGAGCCAAAGCCCTGAGCCGGTCGAAGGGCTGTCGAAGGGTTTCTTTGCCAAGCTTTCTTAGCCTGCCCCCGAATGATTCTATCGGGGGTTCAAAAGAAAGCGGAATAACCTTTAGCATCGAATTTTGTTAAACCCTTTACTCGAAAGATTTAAAGCGTTTTGGACAGATATGAAATAATTTTATGAGTCAACGCAAAAAATTAATTGAATTTTCAAATAGTGTTACTTATTTTGCCTCACGGTTAAAATTACGAATCACAAATCTTTAAACTTAAAGGAGATCAAACATGAGAACAAAATTTCTCATCTACGTCCTGCCATTGTTTATGGCATGTTTCGTCATCTATGGTTTTTCAGTTGTAGATGATCCTCGAAATGATTCATACAATAGCAGTACTTCTTCTGCTCCATTCATTGACGGCAAGATCAGTCAGAGGGGCAATCCGGTTACACAGTTCGACACCATTCCGCAAGCAGGCTTCCCTTACCCAAAAGTTTTCAATTACTATTACGGAGCAAATCCAACAGGGGAGAATACCGGTACGGTTGGTGCAATACAGGTTAATGGCAAATACCTTCTGAACAAGTGGAATACCACAATTGGAAACTACATGTACAGAAGGAACAATGATGGTTCTAACGGTGGACCGGGAACTCTTTTTGATTCAGTTTTATACGCCGGTCAGATGAGAGATCTTACAATTGCTCCGGACGGTTCCGGGAATGACTTTCTTTGGGGCGGCAGAGCAACCACCACATTATACAAAATGGACCTAAACGGAAATCTTATTACATCTTTTGCTCATACAGGTGTTGCATACAGAGCAATCGCTTGGGATCCAAACAGAAAGGGTTTCTGGCACGCTAACTTTGCAGGCAATATTGAGTGCCGGGATACTGTGGGTACTTTGCTGGCAACTGTTGTGATCGCCACTACAGACACTATTAACGGAAAATACGGACTGGGTTTTGACACAACTTCAAATCCCGGAACAGCATATCTCTGGGTATGGAATCAGGGTACCAGACCAAGCATCTTACAGGCCAATCCAAACGGCGGTGATGAGATCATCAGATATAATCTTACTGCCGGAGGCGTTATACAGGGAAGATGGGTAATTTACAGAACTGCTCCAAGTATCGGTATTGCAGGTGGTGCAGAGGTTCAAGTGCTAAATACAGCGAGAGGAACGACCACTGTACTCCTGGTAAACCATCAGAACTTCGCAGTTGTTGGATATGATCTTTCGAATCCAATTCCTCTTCCTGACAATGATGTCGGCGCCGCATCCATATCAAGACCTTTGACGAATGAAAGTCAGGGCGGAACATTCAATCCTACAGCTACTGTAACAAATTACGGAGGTCTGACACAGACTTTCAATGTTACATTGACAATCAATCCGGGCGGCTATACAAGCACAAAGACTGTAACAAGTTTGGCTTCACTTGGAAGCACTAATGTTATTTTTGATCCTTATACTGCTTCTACAGTTGGTGCATATACAGCAAAAGCATATACTCAGTTGGGTACTGATACAAATCCTAACAATGACACAACAACAAAGGCATTCAGCATTGTCAACTACAATTATGCAACGACAGGTGGTTTCTCTTATTCAAATTCTGTAACAGGAAGCGGAGCACCTTCGCAACCGGATTACTGCTGGAAGGATACTGCAGGCAGCACAAGCCTTTGCGTTAACAGCATAAATGCAAATGCAGGAATCTTTACCGGTACATTAGATGATGGATATTGGGCAGTAAGACTTCCTGCCGGAAAACAGATCAAGCTTGGTGGTGTAGCTTACGACTCATTCTTTGTTGCAACGAACGGTACAGTTGGGTTTGCAAGACAGTCAGGCCTTACTTCCTTCTCACCTTTAACAACGTCAACAAACAGGCCGGCATTGTATCCATTATGGCAGGATATGAATCTAAGTGTGAATGCTAGCTATCCTGTTAACAGAGTAAGCTACAAGATAATTGGATACCAGCTTATTATTACCTACAACAGAATTCCTGAATATACACCTGTTGGAACTGATGATTATGTAACATATCAGGTAGTAATAGATTTGGTAGAGCCGGCTTACCCTACAGACTCAAGGTATATGGTTCAGTATAATCCTGCAGAAACAGGTGCCGGATATACAGGCTTCTATAATACTGACGGACTGAATGCACACGTAATTGGAATCCAAAGTGCTTCCGGTGCAATAAACACGTATTACAGAGCAGCATATCCGGTTTCACCGGGTGGACCAATGTTTGGAGGAAGTCCAATTGCGGTTCAATTCGGACCAAATGCAAACAGGCTTAACTCTTCATGCGATGCTACCTCGCTTACTCTTACTGCATCTATAGAAGCTATTACTCCAAATTCTCCGCCTTCATCAAACTCAAGTGATACAATAACTGTATTACTTAGATCTGCTACTGCACCTTACGAAATAGTTGACGTGGCAAGAGGTGTGCTTGATGCAAATGGAGATGTAGTACTTTTATTCATTAAGATAAACCTTGGTTCGAGTTACTACATTGTTGTGAAGCATAGAAATGCACTTGAGACATGGAGTGCAAACCCGATTTCATTCACTGCTGATGCTTCTTACGATTTCACTTCTTCTGTAGGGCAGGCATATGGCAGCAACATGGTTGTCATAGGAGGAGATGCATCCATCTACAGTGGTGATGTGAACCAGGACGGCACAATCGATGCTTCTGACGGAAGCCTTGTTGACAATGATGCATTCAATTTCGTTGGAGGTTATGTTGCAACAGATGTTAACAATGATTCTTTCGTTGATGCATCAGATGCTTCATTTGTCGAGAACAATGCATTCAATTTTGTCGGTTTAGTAAGACCGTAACTTTCCGATAAATATTTGTAATTCAAGAGCCCGTCCTCTTTATGAGGATGGGCTCTGTTTTTTCCATGTGGTGCAGGACATTCGTCCGAACGGCACTAAAACGGTCAATCCAATTCAGGCATGGTCAAATTTTCTTAATTCCTAATTCCTAATTCTCTCTGTTTGCTCCTGTATGCTACAGTTACTTTTATTATCTTCACTTACAAAATTCATTGTAAACTAAGATGCGGAAATTTCTCACTATTGCCTTTGCAGTTCTAATCAGTTCAAATGCCTTGAGCCAGTCACAGCCAATTTTTCTTGACGGAAGAACAGATGACTGGAGTCAGCTTTCACCAACTTATACCGATAACCAGAATGAAGGCGGTACTTATGACTTCAAATACTTCTCGGCGGCAAATGATGAGAATTTTCTCTACCTGAAAATCAAAGTTACGCCGTTTCTAAAGCTACTCGAGAATAATCTTATATCTGCTTATATAGACGGCGACAACAACAGCTCAACCGGATTTCAGATCAACGGTATTGGGGCTGAACTTAGATTTGGCTTTGGCTCAAGAAGCGGTTTCAATTACTATACAAATTCTTCGGCAAATCACTCTTCATTGAGGTTCAGAAGTCTCCCAACTGTGACTGATACAGTATTTGAAATGGCAATCGGGCGTCAGCAAATACCGCCTGCGGGCGGTTCAGGAACGATCAAAATATTCTTTGCGGACAATTCCGCTTCGGGAGATCAAATGCCTGATAACGGAACAACATTCTCTTATACTTTTGATAATACTCCTACTGCTCCGCTTAATCCTGTTGAGATAAACAGGGAAGACACTACGCTGCTTAGAGTGATGAATTGGAATACATTGGAAGACGGGCTGACGGATCCTCCAAGAGAGCAAAGTTTCCGAAGACTCTTGCAAGCGGTTAAGCCGGATGTCATCGGATTTAATGAAATGTGGAATTCAACAGCATCCGAAGTTCAGACAAAGTTGAATAGCTTCCTGCCTCTTCAAAACGGAAGCTGGAATGCTGTTAAACTTGATGCCGGAAATATAATTGCCTCAAGATATCCGATATTGCAGAGCTGGCTTGTATATCCCGGACAAAGGATTACCGCATCGCTGATAGATGTGCCGGACAGATTCGGAAAGGACTTCCTTGTGATTGATTGCCATTACAAATGTTGCGGCGGTTCATCAAATGATGCAACACGCCAGCGTGAAGCAGATGCAACAGTCGCATTCATTCTGGATGCGAAGTCTCCGGGCGGAGTGATTACTCTTCCCCAAAACACTCCGTTTGTCATTATGGGTGATCTTAATTTTGTTGGTGAACGTCAACAGTTAAAAACACTTCTTACAGGTGAGATTGTAAACACACAACTCTTTGGAAGCGGAGCTAAACCGGATTGGGATAACACTGATCTTGAAGATCTTATCTCGCAACAATCTGACAAGAGAACTGCATACACCTGGCGAAATGACCCGGGATCGTATCCTCCAAGCAGATTGGATTTTCAAATTTACTCAAACAGTGCTGTAAATATTGAGAAGAGTTTTGTGATCCAAACCGAAGTGATGAATCAGGCACGGCTAAATCAGTACGGACTATTGCAAAACGATACTAAGACTGCTTCAGATCATTTCCCCAAAGTTTCAGACATATCTTTCCGCACAAGTGTGAATGTTCAGAATAATATTGAAGAGGTTCGGTTTGAACTCGAACAAAACTATCCGAATCCGTTTAATCCATCTACTGCGCTCAAATACAATCTCCCCTCAAATGCATTAGTGACACTGAAAATATATGATGTGCTTGGCAAGGAAGTAGCTGAGCTGGTCAACTCAACACAAGGGGCAGGCAGTTACGAAATATATTTTGACGCAAGTAATCTACCCGGAGGAACGTACTTCTACAGATTACAGGCAGGACAGGAAGTCCGCATAAAAAAGATGACCTTCGTGAGGTAAAAATGAATCACAATGATGTTAGACGCAATGCCCAAAATACTTACAACTCTTATCTGAATCCCAATTCATGAATGAGTTACTGTAAGGCTGTCAACTTCGAGATGTTCCGGAAGATGCGTATTTCCAGAAACTTTCCGGCATTCAGTTTCAAACCATTCCAAATCAATTCCACTGTTCTTTGCTGTGCGGCGAAGCCATTCTTCTTCAGACGGATGTACTTCAGCGTCAGAGTGAGCAATGGCAAGTCCGTCTTTAATGAATTTCATTGCAAGTTCAATTGATGAAAATTCAGGTGCAGTGTCGGGAACATGCTTATTGTCCAGTATTTCATGAATTGCATTTTCACAGAACTCCCGTTCAAATCCAAGAGTCTTTCCTATGCGTTTCATCAACTCTATTTCAGACTCAGTAATTTTTCGATCCTGCCTTATTAGCAAAAGTAAACCCCTGAAGTAATTACTGCCATCAATTATTTTAATTCTCATTGTACAGGTAAGTAAAACGATTAATTTTCCGGTAAAGATAACAAAGAGTTTCCATTTTCACACTTCCAAATTCAAACACTAAAAGAGCTGCTATTACATCAATTAACTTCCATATGCAATCTTTAACAAAGATGAAAGACCACTAAACTTTCACTTAAAAGGTTTGAGTGTGAGTAAACAGAGATCACATTCCTTCATACTCAACTATTGAAATTGAATGTTGGCTATGATTAGGGTAAATTTGCGCATCTATTATATAAGTTATCCGGAAGTGATTCTGCTGCAAATAAACAGAAACGATCAATTGCTTGACTTTGAAGAGGTGTTCTTTTTTAAGAGATCGTTTTGCAGATATTCAACATTGAGCTGTTTCAACTGCCTGTTGCCGGCATATCATTAAGAGATCCGTGTATCGGCTGTCAGTCAGTTTTGTAATTTTCAGCTTCCTCGTCTGCGACGGGCAGGGAATTTTCAACTTTTCCCGAAGGGACGGCTTCGCCGCAACTTTTAACTTTTAACTTTCAACTTTCCCGTCTGCGACGGGCAGGCAACTTTCAACTAAACTGATGACCATGAACTTAGCAAACAGAATGAACAACCTCGGAACGGAAACTGCATTCGAGGTACTTGCAAAAGCTAGAAAGCTTGAAGCAGAAGGGAAGAGCATAATCCATCTGGAGATCGGCGAGCCGGATTTTCCTACACCGGCAAATATTTGTGAGGCAGCCATTCGATCCATTCAGGCAGGCGACACTCACTACACTCCTTCAGCCGGAATTCCTGAAGTTAGAACTTCGATAGCAAATTATATAAAAAGAACCAGAGGGATTGAAGTAAGTCCCGATGAAGTGGTAATGACACCGGGTGCTAAACCAATAATGTTCTATGTGATTCTGGCACTTATAAATGAAGGCGATGAAGTGATATATCCGAATCCCGGATTTCCGATCTACGAATCAATGATTAATTTTGTGGGCGGTAAAGCTGTTCCGCTCCAGCTAAAGGAGGAGAAAAACTTCTCGTTCGATATTGAAGATCTGAAAAAGCTTATCTCACCAAAGACTAAGCTTGTCATCATCAACACTCCTCAAAATCCGACAGGGGGAATTCTTACTGAAACCGATATCAGAGCCATTGCAGATGTTCTGAAGGACAGACCCGACATCTATATTCTAAGTGATGAGATATACAGCCGCCTCATTTTCCAAGGCGAGCACTTCAGCATAACCCAGATTCCCGGATTCAAAGACAGGACAATAATTCTAGACGGTTTCTCAAAGACCTATGCAATGACAGGATGGAGAGCAGGTTATGGAGTGATGAATACTGAACTTGCGCCTTTGATCGCTAAACTTATGACAAACAGCAACTCATGCACAAACACTATGGTTCAGAAGGCTTGTATTGAAGCCTATGAAGGACCGCAGGATTCGGTTGATCAAATGAGAGAAGAATTTATGGCAAGAAGAGATATCATCGTTGACGGACTTAACTCCATAAAAGGATTCTCATGCATAGTTCCTCTCGGAGCATTTTATGCTTTCCCGAATATCACAGCAACTGGATATTCTTCAAAAGAATTGAGTGACCATTTGCTGTATAAGGGTGGTGTAGCCTCGCTTTCCGGAACAGCTTTCGGAGCTTTTGGTGAAGGGTATCTGCGATTCTCTTATGCAAATTCAAGAGAGAATATAAAGGAAGCAATCAGAAGAATTAAAGAAGTAATCTGAAAACTAATACAAACAAATGGCTGAAGTACAAACGGAAGTAAAGGATAAGATCCTTGAAATTCTAAAAGGCAATGATGCAATTATGGTTTCAACAACAGGTGGAGAATACTCCCCGTGGATATTGGGAGCATATTTTGCATCCAAAGACATTGATATTTATCTGTTGCTTGAAACACAGGGCAAGACGATGGCAAATCTAAGAAAGAATCTGTCGGTTGCAATTTCAATTTCAAAGAATGATGCAATGCAGGATTTTCTTCAGGCAATTGGCGATGCAGTGATATTGCCTGATTCTGAAGAGCCGGAAGTAAGAAAGCTCATTTTGGATAAGATGCCCTGGTTCCAGACTTTCACTCCGGTTACTCCGGTAAGAGTAAGAGTGAAAAAGTATTTTGTTACTTCGCTACAGAATGGCTGGTTCCCGGCTAAAGTACTGGAGAACTAAAATACCTTTTGGAAATTTGTTCGATCAAAGCGGGACAAACCTCCCGCTTTTGTTTTTATCTTTGAACATCCGTTGTGTGTAACTAACTTAATCTCAATCTAAAATAAATTTCTTGAAAACCGACTTTCTTATTATAGGAAGTGGAATAGCAGGACTCTCACTTGCGCTTAAACTAAGCAAGTTGGGCAAAGTCTCAATTATTACAAAGAAGCACAGAGCTGAATCAAACACAAACTATGCGCAGGGCGGAATTGCCGCGGTAATGGACAGCTCCGACACTTTCGAGAGTCACATTGCAGATACTTTGGAAGCCGGTGCAGGACTCTGTAAAATTGAATCGGTCAGAAAGATAGTTACTGAAGGACCTGAGATGATAAAAGAGCTGATTGAGATCGGAGCAAGATTCTCCAGAGAGCATGGCAAGCTTGAACTTGGCAAAGAAGGCGGACATTCAAGAAACAGAATCATTCATGCAAAAGACCTGACAGGCAAAGAAGTGGAAAGAGCGCTCCTGCATCAGATAATGCTCAATAAGAACATAAGGGTATTTGAATATTATTTTGCAATTGATCTGCTGACTTCAAGGAATCTGAAAAGCCCTGAAGAAATTAGAAAAGCCTGCTATGGAATTTATGCTTTGAATGTCAGATCAAACAAAGTGGAAAAGATAGTTGCCGGCAAAACAATAATTGCAACAGGCGGAGCGGGACAGGTGTATCTGCACAGTACAAATCCTGCAATTGCAACGGGAGACGGCATAGCTATGGGATACAGGGCTGGATGTGAAATAGCCAACATGGAATTCATTCAGTTTCATCCGACTTCACTTTATGAAGCCGGCAGGGAAAACAATTCAGGCCAGGTGTTTCTGATCTCAGAAGCCGTTAGAGGAGCCGGCGCCGTGCTGAAGACGATTGGCGGAAAAGAGTTTATGCATAGGTATGACAAGCGGAAATCATTGGCACCAAGAGATATAGTTGCAAGAGCAATTGATAATGAGATGAAGAAATCCAGTGACAGTCATGTTATGCTTGACATGCGCGGAATTGGTAAAGAGAATATTAAGAAGCAGTTCCCGAATATTTACAAACACTGCATGTCAATAGGAATTGATCCTACAGTTCAGATGGTGCCGGTAGTTCCGGCGGCACATTATGCCTGCGGCGGAATTGTGACTGACCTTTCGGGACAGACAGGCATAAAGGATCTTTATGCAAGCGGTGAGGTTACAATGACAGGTGTTCACGGCGCAAACCGTCTTGCATCAAACTCACTACTTGAAGCTATGGTCTTCTCGGATGCAATATTTGGGAAGATAAACGAAGAACAAAGGATTAAATCAGAAGCGGTTGGTATGATGTTGTTTAACGCTGATCGCAAGTCAAGACTGAATGAAGTATATGAAAATGTTTTGGATTGGAATGACAAAGGCACCGTCAATAATGAAGAATGGATATTGATCTCGCATAACAAGCGCGAGATAAAGGAGATCATGAGCGATTATGTTGGCATAGTAAGGAATACTCTTCGTCTTGAAAGAGCATACAGGCGGATTGAAATGATGAAGAGGGAGATAAAGGATTTTTATGACAAGACAAAAGTAAGCGTTGAACTGCTGGAACTTAGAAATCTTGTTGCAGTTGCCTATCTTATTATTGTTTCTGCTATGCAGAGACATGAATCTCGCGGTTTGCACTATATGCTTGACTATCCATTGCGCGATGACAAGAACTTTCTCAAAGACACAACAATCAGAAAAAAATTCAAACGAACTCCCAAAAAGAATGTCATTAAAAAGATTTAACAACAGCTTACTCACTAGCATATTACTTCTGAGTGCGTTATTAATATTTTCGTCGTGCTCGAAAGAGAATAAGCCACCGGAATCAAAGATTTCCGTAGAAAAGGAAAAGCCTGAATCTCTTTCATCGGCAGGACAAAAGGAAATAGCATCTGAGAATGATCTTAACTATGGTGAAGGCAGGAAGATATTCAGAATTGACAAGCAGGATCTGAATGGTGATGAAAAAGCCGAACTGGTCGTACTCAGTTCTTCAGCAGGAGGAACGGAAGATGTCAACAGTCCGCAGAAATTTGATATGCTGGAAGTCTTTGTGCTTGATACTGCAAGAGCAAAATTTGTCAAATCGCTTTCAGATACGGTTGACTTTGCAGTCGAATGCAAGTACATAGATATGAACAATACGGGAAGCAAGAGCGTATTTGTTTTTACAAATTCCGGAGGCAACAATGCAGTAGCATCGGAGGGAATGTTTGTTTACGGATTTAAGAGCGGCGGCAATGTTGAACTCATAAAGTACTTTGACGGCGGTGCGCCTGAGATCTCTGAAGAAGTCAAGGGTAAGGAAAGGTTTATAAAAGTTACAGAGCTATTCCATGGAGTGATGCCAATGGCGCTGGCAGTTCCTTATACCGGTAGCATATACGAATTGAAAAACAATGAACTTGTTCTAAGCAATATGAACTATCCGGAATATTATCAGAAGAAGATAGATGAAGTTACCGAGAAATATTATGCTGTGAAGAGAAAGGTTGAAATGGGAATGCAGATGGCAGACATGTCATATCCGCTTTACAGAGAAGCGGCGGAAGTGATAGTTAATTACAATGCGAAAGGTGACTTCAAAGGAATGAGAAAATTTTGGGAGCTGGAAAAAGAGTCTCTTCAGAGAAACATTCCGCAGGATGAATTTACAGACCTGAGCAATTATATAAGAAAAGTTCTTCCTTCCGATACAAATGCCTGACAAGATCGACTTGTCCATAGTTACAGTTACCTGGAACAGTGCGGATGAGATATATGATTGTCTCATAACTTCTTACGAAGCACTTAACGGAATAAATGCAGAGTTCATAATAATTGACAATGCATCTGAAGACGGGAGTATTAAGGAGATTGAACGCGCGGTAGAATATGGAATTCATCGTATAACAGTGATTGAAAACGCAAGCAATCTTGGATACACGAAAGCTTGCAATCAGGGGATAGCTTCATCAAACGGAAGACACATTCTTCTTTTGAATCCGGATACGAAGCCATCCGGAGATTCTTTGTTCAGACTAGTGAATGAATTGGATTCAAATCCAAACTTAGGTGCGGTTGCTCCTCAGCTGTTGAACACAGACGGAAGTGTTCAGCATTCATGCAGGACCTTTCCGGGATATTGGGATATGTTCTGTGAGTTTACGTTGCTATCTTCGATCTTTCCAAAAAGCAGATTGTTTGCGAATTGGAAGATGGGATATTTTGACCACAAAGAGAATATGATTGTAGACCAGCCGATGGCGGCAGCCTTGCTGGTAAATGGTAAGCTGATGAGAGAGTTGAAAGGCTTCGATGAAAATTTCAACATGTTCTTTAATGATGTTGACTTGTGCAAGAGAATTTATGAAAGCGGCAGGCAGATCTTGTTTACAGTTGATGCCAAAGTCTTTCACATCAAAGGTGCCAGCGTGAAAAAAGTTAAAACGGCCATGATAGGGATATGGAATGATGATTGCAGAAAGTATTTCAGGAAACATTTTGATAAGCCAATCAGTCTTTTTCTGCTGAGTGCCAGTCTTACAATAACAGGAGTGCTCAGAAAACTTTATTACAAATTTATACAATGAAAGTAGCAGTAGCGCAGATAGAATGCGTTTTGGGTGACATTGCAAGAAATGTTGAGAAGCATATTGAATATTGTGAAGAGGCAATTAGCAAGAATGCCGAACTGATAGTATTCCCTGAACTTTCTCTTACCGGCTATTCATTGAAGGACATAAACACAGATGTTGCTTTAGTTCCGGCAAAATCTTCAGCTCTCAAGAAATTGATGCAGATCAGTAAGAAGTTGGATATAATATGCGGATTGGCTGAGGAAGGTGAGAGATTTGAGATTTTCAATTCCGCCGCATATTTTTCCGGGGGTGCTTTTAAATTTTCTCACAGGAAGGTATATCCCCCAACATACGGCCTGTTTGAAGAGCTTAGATATTTTTCCAGAGGGAAAGATTGCTTTGCGCATGAAACAAAATTCGGAAAACTTGCGTTACTTGTGTGCGAAGATCTTTGGCATGTATCACTGCCTTATATTGCTGCAATGGACGGAGCAAAAATCCTAATTGGTATTGCCGCATCACCAACAAAGCTGGTTGCCGGTTCGGAATCTTTCGTAAATTATGACGTGAATACTGAACAGCACAGAACATTTGCCAGACTTCTTTCATCATACCTGATCTTTGCAAACAGAGTGGGATATGAAGATGGCGTGAATTTCTGGGGAGGAAGTGAAGTGGTTGATCCGTTTGGAAACGTTGTTTCTGTAGCTAAGCTCTTTGAAGAGGATATGATTTATGCCGATATTGATCTGTCTGAAGTAAAGAGAGCACGGCAGCAGGCTAGACATTTTCTAGATGAAGATATGGAAATTACAATGATGAATCTTAGAAGAATCCAAAAAAATAATAACAAATGATTGTAGTTGTTGCAGGCGGTTTTTCGAATTTCAGGTGTAGCTTAAATTGAGTATTTTCACACAACTATGACAGCACTGGAAAATCTTACCGACAGAGAGAAAGAAGTCCTTAAATATGTAGTAGAGCACTTCATAAGTAGCGCAAATCCAATTGGCTCAAGGAGTGTCTCCAGACAAACGGATCTTCATCTATCATCAGCAACAATAAGGAACGTGATGTGTGATCTCGAGGAAATGGATCTGCTGGGAGCGCCGCATACTTCTGCAGGCCGTGTGCCTACAGATAAAGGTTACAGATATTATGTTGATGTGCTCATGGAACATGAACGGCTTTCTTCACTTGACGAGAAGAGCATTAAGGACCGGCTTGAGGAAGCAAACATAACAATTGTTGAAAAAGAAAACCTGTATGCCGAGACTTCAAAGATTTTGGGAAAAGTTGCAAGACTTCTTGCGGTTGTATCAGAGCCAAGCATTTCAAAAGGAATATTTGAAAAGCTTGAGTTTGTAAAACTTTCATCAAATAAGATTCTTGTAGTCCTTAATATTCTTTCGGGAATAATAAAGACAGTGATACTTGAAGTTGACAGCGACATCTCAAAGCAACAATTGGATACTCTTGCTTCATCATTTAATGAAAAATTTCACGGGCTTGCGCTGAATCAAATACGGGAACTGTATCCTGCAAATCACAGTGAATTCAGGAGAAGAGAATCCGGGGTTCTGAACAAGCTTATAAGCTCATTTGACAAGATAACGGCAGAAGAAGAAAAAGGGAACAAGATCTTTGTCGGCGGAACGGGAGATGTGATCCTGCAGCCGGAGTTTGAGAATCCGAAAAACTTCAAGGATATCATTGAACTTGCCGAGAATAGAAATCTTGTGATACATATCTTTCAGAACAATGTGAAAACTGACAATGATATGATTATAACGATTGGCAGTGAGAATGATGATGAGAAACTGAAGAATTATAGCGTGGTAACCACTTCTTATAATATAGGGGAAGTGAAGGGAAACATCGGAGTTATAGGTCCAAAGCGCATGAACTATGCAAGGATGGTATCTTTGCTGAAATTCACATCCAAATTAATTAATGAGATCTCGGGACACTGAGTCGCGGGAAAGAACAAACAAACGTAAATGAGCAAACACAAAAATACAATCAACGTGAGAGACGGAAATAAGCATAAGGAAGAAATCGAAAATCCGGAGCATGAGAATAATAAAGAGGCAGCTGAGGAAGAAGCAAGTGAAACGCAGCAGATGCAGTCTGAGATTGATAAACTGAAAGATCTTCTTCAGAGGAAAGTTGCGGAATTTGAAAATTACAAGAGGCGAACTGATTCAGAGTTGATCAGTCTTCACAAGTATGCGTCGGAAAGGATTATCAAGGAGCTGCTTCCCGTTTATGATGATCTTCAAAGGTCTATTGAATCGGTAAACAAAGGTGAGACAAAGGATTTTGATACTTTGCAGAAAGGAATTAGTCTGATATATGACAAGTTCAAATCTGTTTTGGATAAGGAGGGACTTGAAGAAATTGATACTGTAGGAAAGGAGTTTGATGTTGAGCTTAGTACTGCGCTGATGCAGGTTCCCCGCGATGATGTGAAACCTCATACGGTACTGGAATCTTTTGAAAAGGGATATAAGCTTAACGGAAAAGTGATAAGGCATGAGAAAGTTCTTGTATCTTCAGAAGGAGAATCAAACACGAAAGAAAACTGAAAATTGAAATGACAAAAAGAGATTATTACGAGATATTAAATGTAAGCAGAAATGCGGGTAATGATGAGATAAAGACATCTTACCGTAAACTTGCAATGAAATACCATCCCGATAAGAATCCCGGAGATCATGAAGCAGAAGCTAAGTTTAAGGAACTTGCAGAAGCTTATGAAGTGCTTTCAGATACAAATAAAAGAAGCATGTATGACAGGTTCGGACATCAGGGAGTAAGCGGAGCCGGCGGATACAGGGATATAAATGATATATTCTCAAACTTTGGTGACATATTCGGAGGATTCGGAAATGGAAGCATATTTGATGATTTCTTCGGTGGAAGTTCAGGGAGACGAAGACAGGAGTCTAACAAAAGAGGAACTGATCTAAGGATCAATCTTAAACTGACACTTGATGAAATAGCAGAAGGTGTAGAAAAGGAGATCAAGGTAAAGAAACTGAAGAAGTGCGCAAAGTGCGAAGGCACAGGCGCGAAAGGAAATCATGCATTTGAATCATGCAGGCATTGCAGCGGTACGGGAGAGATAAGGCATGTTTCCAGATCCATGTTCGGACAGTTCATAAACGTGACAGAGTGTAACCATTGCTCGGGTGAAGGCAGAGTGATTAAAGATAAATGTGAAGAATGTCATGGAGAAGGGGCGATCAAAGGAGAATCAAAAATAAAAGTCAGTGTCCCTGCGGGTGTCAGTGAAGGGCAATACATTCCGCTTAGGGGTCAAGGCAATGCCGGCAAGCACGGCGGCGGACCCGGTGATCTGTTTTTGTATATTGAAGAAGAGAAACACAAAATATTCCACAGAGAAGGAAATGATATATACATGGAGCTCGAGCTTAGCATAACAGATGCAATTCTTGGAACGGAGAAGATTGTACCTGCTTTGAATAATGAAAAAGTAAATCTTTCGATCGATCCAGGAACACAATCCGGAACTTTGCTCAGGATGAAGGGCAAAGGCATTAAGCATCTCGAAGGACATGGAAAAGGTGATCAGATAGTTCGCGTAAATGTTTTCATTCCTTCCAAGATCAGTCACAAAGAAAAGGAACTCCTTGAGGAATTGTCAGAATCTGAAAATTTCACACCGAAGTCTGAAGTGCATGGCAAGAAAGCTGAAAAGGCGCATAAGGGATTCTTCAAGAGCGTGTTCGGATAACTGATAAGAAATTTTGCCACAAAGTAAGATTACTCCCTGTCGAAATTCGGCAGGGGGTTTTTTGTATATTAAGAAATCTTTACTTCCGTAATGATTTAGTTACAATAAAGTTAATTCCGCCGTTGTTGGTCTTAGCCCGCAACGAAACAGCTGAAAGTTCTCTTGAATTCACCTGCGGGCGAGACCAACAACTTACCCAAAGAGAGTAAAGATTTGAAAGAGGTGTTATGCCTGTTGGTGGCTCCTCGTTTCACTCGTAGAACACCAACAGGGGCGGAAATTATATGCAAGTCTGATGCGAAAATTAGTCAGCATTGAAAATGAGTATTGACGTTATAAAATCTGTTCATTAGTTTTCATAAGAACAAACACACATGAAAAATCTTTTCATTATTTCTCTTCTTCTCTTATCCCAACCCGTAAAATCGCAGTGGTTTCAACAGGAAATAGATCCTGCTGTCAATTTGTTTGATGTGAGATTCATAAACCGCTACACCGGCTGGGTATGCGGCGACAACAGAATCTTCAAAACAACAAATGCAGGGATGAACTGGGTTGAGCAGTCAAATCCCGCGCAATCATTGCTTTGGCAGATTCATCCGGTTAACGAGAATGTTGTTTACGCGGCAGGATACTGTACAATTTTAAAAACTACAAACGGAGGAGACAACTGGTTACCGTTAAGAAACGGATCATTACCATGTGCCGGTCAAAATTATACAGGTTTATGGTTCATGAACGAACAAACCGGTTGGTTTTGCGGACTTCAGATTGCATTGAGGACAACTGATGGGGGGAACACTTTTGTCGATTCCGTTAACATAAACTACTCAATGTATGACATAAAGTTCTTTGATGATTCAATCGGAGTCATGGCAGGATTTGGCGGAACACTGAGAACAACAAACTCAGGCGTCAGTTGGTATGAAGTAAAGCTTCCGCATTTTGCTAAGTCACCTGATGTTTACAGAATGTCCTTCTTAAAAAGTATTGGTTGGTGCGGAACATTATCCAACAAGGTTTATAAAACGATGGACTTTGGAGTGAGCTGGGACAGTATAACTTTAATACAGGCAAATTCGGGAAACAATAGAACTCATTGTGTTGAGTTTCCTTCGGGAATGATCGGTTACGCTGGATGTACACAAGGTAAGATATACAAATCAACTGACGGTGGCTTAAGCTGGAATCTTCATCCGACTTCAGTTTACGGAATTCCGATTTACAGAGCCATCTACGCTTATGACGACAATGTCGTCTGGGCGGTTGGCAGGGGGAAAATACTACATACTATAAACGGCGGACTGACCGATGCAATGCAAAACTCGGAATTTATTCCCACGGGAAACAGACTCCTTCAGAATTATCCGAATCCGTTCAATCCTCAAACAAGAATCAGGTTTGATGTTTCAAAGAGCTCTTGGGTGAAGCTCTCAATATATGATTTGACCGGTAGACTTGTGACTTGTCTGTTGGATAAGAAGATGAATCCGGGCACTTATGAATCCGGCTTCAATGCAGGTTCACTTTCAAGCGGTTATTATTTGTGTGTTTTGGAGGTTGACGGTAAAGCTTCTGAATCAAGGAAATTAGCGTTCCTTAAGTAATCATATATTCTAAAACCAAATTACAAATTAAAGGAGTAAAACATGAAAGCTCTTATTGTTTCTCTTTTGTTCATCATTCTATTAAGTTCATTCGCTCTTTCGCAGGAGTGTGACAGTTGCGGTTGCGCAACAAAGCCAACTTATACAAGCCCTGATCCTGCCACCTTCATCGGCGGCAAGCTCAAGCCAAACCGGTCTGACCTAAACAACACAGACCCAAACAATTATTTCCCGATCCTTGTTGTATTTGTTCAGTTCAAAAATGAATCCGGAGACAGCACCTCTACTGACTTCGAATCATGGCCCGCAAGAAGAGCTCCGAATTATTTGAACAGTGTGATTGGTCCCGACAGGATTGCGCTTACGAACTGGTGGGACTCATACAACGGATATGCAATCAGCGATTTCTGGCATGAGTTCTCCAGGGGCAAGCTTCACATAAGAGGGCAGGCTGTTTCCGTAATCCTGCCAAATGACAGTGCCTGGTACAGACAAAACGGAGGCGCGGAGAAGGTTAATAAAGACATCTATGATGCATTGATCGCAATGGAGATTGACTGGCCCTTCTACGACAAATGGAAGTTTGTAAGTCCGGGAAATTTGTCTTATCTACCAGATGAAAGAGTGGATATGATCTATATGGTATATCGAAGTCAGGCAAGATTCATATTTGACAATGACAGGTTCTGGGGATATGCGAATCTGGGAAGTTGTCTGGGTGCAGTGAATGATGAATATCTTGTCTATCAAAGCGCACAAACACAAGTGAGAATAAGAGGGAATGGCTCAGTGATCACTGGTAATCTGGATACTATAGGCTCAGGTGTAATTCTTTGGGGAGGCAGTGCAAGTCCTTTGAGCAGACAAAGAGTATTAGATGTAGCCACACATGAGCATGGCCATTACTTCTTCGGGTCGGATCACAAGCTTTATGGAAAAATGGCTGATGGTCCAAGCAGTACCTCGGAATTCAGTTTAAGCCCGTGGGAAATGGTCAAGTTAGGATATGTTCAACAGCAGTTTGTTAATTATTCTAATCCGGTTCACAATCTTTATGATTATATGTCGAGGGGTGGCACTGCTGGAACTCAGGGCGAGATACTTCAGGTGCCGGTAAATGAAAGCGGAAGCGAGTTCTTTTTGATGGCAAACCGAAGCAGGGTTTCTGAATGGGACAGGAGATTAGGCGGTGACACACTCTCAGGAGGAAGATACAACTTCCTGCGAAATGTAGATCCGAAGTATGGATCGGGACTTTATATATATCATATTTACAATGGATATTCATGGCAGGACGATGAGTTTGATTACAAGATAAATGATAAAGATCTTGAATGTGCTGATGGATTATGGAAGTGGGTAACTACAGGAATCACTAAACCACTCATAACCGGAGGTACATCGCCTTTACTGATCAGGAGTTATCCCATATATGACAACGATAATCCTTATACTACCGGAAGTGATCCGAAAGATGAAATGAGTAAAGGGATTATGTTTTCACCTGGGAGCCCTGACAACTTATCAGCGAATCCCAATATTAGAGGAGTGAGTTCGATTTTTGTAAATGATCAGGATTACTACAACTCCTTTTGTCTGTATGGTGACAGATGGGATGCTTGGAATACAGGTTACAACGAAGTGTTTTCGCCATACTCGAGTCCAAGCACGAAGGACAGCTTGAATCAGAACACAGGCATCTTCATCTGGTACAAAGCGCTGGATACCTCGAACAAAAAAGCCACATTAGAAATTTACAGAACCGGATACGGCGGTAAGTCGGAAGCACAGATTCTTGAACTTACACCTCCCTCAAAACCTATGGGGCTTAGAGTGCTTTCCTGCGACTCGCTCCCGACCATCAACAACTACAGAAGAATAAAGT
>CALEVL010000180.1 GCA_937924675.1 uncultured Ignavibacteria bacterium
GACCCGCTTTTTTTATTTATGATGGTATTTTGGACGGAGGGTCCTGTGTATGATTGAGATTGGTCTGGACTGGATTAAATATGAGTCAATGCGTTAACCATTTTTTTCGTCCCAGCAGAGAGTCACCCGCACTATTTGCTTTGCAGATCCGGTAACAACATATGCGGGGACTCTGTGGGTACAATAAAGATCACTCTGTTACAAGAGGAAAATATATTTAATAAACGAGCGGGTCTGAATAAGACCCGCTTCTTTTTTTGAATGATTACTGTTAAAAACAATACGCTTCTCGTACTTCATTAAAAGCATTTGTGAAGCAACTATCAGGAATTCAATAATTTGAGTTATTCTATTACTTCTATTTCAGTCTTTCCAAAATAATCCTTATAATTGCCTGATTTGAAATTTATATCACGCATTTCCCAAGGCAAAGCATAGATCCTGTATTTTCCGGGTTCGGTAAATGTCTGAAACTGATCAATGGCGTACCGCTTGTAAAGAGTCTCTGATCTTTGCTGAAGTTCTGTAATGTTCATTTCGTCTTTTCCCTCAGCATCCATCTTATAAACTTCCCATGCAATGAAGAATTGTTCCCGCTCCTTGTCTTTGCCTTCCATATATTTCTTACTGCCAAAATCTATGAGGTAAACAACTGGTTCACCTACTTTTACAGTGGTCTTTGGATTGATGGCAAAAACATTATCATCGGTGTTCTCACATACAGTAAGGGTTCCTTGCTGTGATTTTTGTGAAAACGATGAATCATTTAACACAACAATAAGAATCGCAATCAGAAAAAGTGATCTAAGTACTTTCATTTTTGTTCTATGCCTTTTTTAGATTTTAAGAATTTGAAGCAAAATTATAACTTATGAGCCAGATATTCAAATGAGTATGTAATCAAAGTGAATGTTTAATACATGTATCTTAACCATGTACTAAATCATTTTGGATTTCTAATGCGGTTATTCAAGAAGAATTGAAAATTTTGCTCTTTGACAATCCATTGATGGATCATGTCAGTGAAGATTGATCAAGTGAGTCAATTTCAAGAAAGCCATTTTTACAGCAAAGCCAAAATTTTCACAGCCAATTGTCTTGAAACTAACGCCCTTAATCTATATTTTGCCAACAATTAATTGAAACAGTAATGAAGAAAGATTTTCATCCAAAGTATTACAAATGCAATATTGTCTGCAATTGCGGAGAGAATAAGGGCATATTGTTTACAACAAGGTCAACCGTTCCGGAGATAAAAGTGGAAATTTGCTCACAATGCCATCCTTTTTTTACAGGAACTCAGAAAATTGTTGATACTGCAGGAAGAGTTGAGAAATTCAACAAGAGATACGGAAAAGCAAAGAATCCGGCTACCACATAAGAGTTTTCTTTTTTCCAAAGTGTATCAAGCCAATATTATCAAGTATTGGCTTTTTTGTTTACTTTAAAACAGACTTCAGATGAAGATTATTGTCTTTGAAGACGATAAATTCGACCTGCTTTTCCCACTGTCAATGATGCGGGCTGCTTATGACGTGAAGCCCGGTGCATTGAGTATTCTGGAGAAGACTGCTGTGTCACTTGGCAAAGAAGCAAAGCAAGTTTCACTTCATTGCCGGAAGAGTCTGGAGGAATTTATGCGATCTGACGGAAGAGCTGTGAATGTCTTTGATGAAGATGATTATCTGCTGCTTAATGGCAGATTCATTTTTGGGAAGAAATTTCTAAAGGAACTCAAGAAGACAAAGGCAGATGACAAGTTCTTCGTTAAGGGTGATACGGTCGTTTATGCAACAATCAGCAGAAAGAAATCTTCCGCACTGAACGAAATCACTTCAAATACAGAAGGAATAATCGATGAGGACTTTCTGCTACAGGCAGGACTTCAGAAAGAAGAAACCGGAGACATTGTAATTTCAGAGATCAGATATCCATGGGATACAGTTTCTCATTTTCTGAATGGAGCACTTGAGGATGACCTAAAATCACTTTCACTGAAGCATAAGCAGAAGAAGAACAGAGCTTACATAAACTCTTCAGCAGTAGAGATATCAACCAAGGCAAAGCTTGCGGCGTCTGTGGCAATTGATGCATCTTCAGGAAAAGTAATTATTGAGGACGGAGTTGTGATTGAACCGTTTGTGTTCATTAAAGGTCCGGTTTACATCGGAAAGAACTCGCTCGTAAAATCAGGTGCAAAGATCTACGGTCCGTGTGTCATCGGAGATGGCTCGAAAGTAGCCGGCGAGATCGCAGAATCAGTTTTTCATTCTCATGTAAACAAGCAGCATGACGGCTTCGTGGGACATTCTTATATTTGTCCATTTGTGAATCTTGGAGCGGATACTGTCACAAGTGATCTGAAGAACAATTACTCAAACATCCGCCAAAACTTCAGAGGCGGAAATATTGATACAGGCATGAGGTTTCTCGGGAGCATTTTGGGAGATCATACCAAGACATCTATCAATACAATGCTCAATACCGGAACTGTGGCGGGGATTTTTTCCAACATCTTCGGCGGTGGTTTTCCGGCAAAGAGCATCAGATCTTTTTCATGGAATGAAGCCGGGAAAACTTCGGAGAAATATGACTTTGAAAAGGCTATTGAGACTGCAAAGATTGTAATGTCTCGTAGAGGAATAGAGACTTCAGAGGAATATATTAAGCTTGCAAGGAAATATTTTGACAATGATTCTGAATGAGCATGAAGCGGCAGTTGTATCTTAATAGAATCAACAAGGATTGCCAAAGGAATTGTAACAAAAAAAGGTAATCGGTAAATTGCATCAAATTAAGGGCGGTTAGCTCAGTTGGTTAGAGCGCTACGTTGACATCGTAGAGGTCATTGGTTCGAGTCCATTACCGCCCACATTTTTTATTTATGGCAGAAAACATCAAAATAACATTTCCCGACGGCTCCGTGAAGGAGTTTGCTAAGGGAGTTTCAGCATTCGACATTGCAAATTCTATCAGCAGCCGTTTGGCGGATGAAGTACTCGTTGCCGAAGTCAACGGCAAGATGAAAGACATTTCATCTCCGGTAAATGAAGATTCGAGCATTGTATTTCACAAATTCGATTCCGAAAAAGGCAAAGAAGTTTACTGGCATACTACTTCGCACATGATGGCGCAGGCGATCGAGGAACTATTCCCCGGTGCGAGATTCGGAGTTGGTCCTCCAATCGAAAGCGGATTCTATTATGATATTGATTCGGACAGGAAATTTACTGAAGAGGATCTGAAGAAGATAGAAGAGAAGATTCTTGATATTGCAAAGCGTGATCTGAAGCCGGTCAGGACTGATCTTTCCAGACTTGAAGCAATTGAATATTTTAAGTCAAAAAGAGTAGATCCGTACAAAGTTGAAATTCTGGAGACCATAGCAAAGGACGAAGAAATGGTCTCGCTATATGCTCAGGGCGGTTTTACTGATCTTTGCAGGGGACCGCATTTGCCATCCACTTCGAAGGTGAAATCAGTCAAGCTTCTTTCCGTCTCGGGTTCATACTGGCGCGGAGATGAGAACAGGCAGATGCTTCAGAGGATCTACGGGATTTCATTTCCTAAGCAAAAAGATCTTGAACAGCATCTCAAAGATCTTGAGGAAGCAAAAAGGAGAGATCACAGAAAACTCGGCAAGGAGCTTGATCTTTTTTCATTTCATGAAGAAGGTCCGGGGTTTCCGTTTTGGCATAGCAACGGTATGATCCTGCTGAACAAACTCAAAGAGTATCTGCGTGAGAAATTAAGACTGCTCGATTATCAGGAGATAAATACACCGATCATACTGAATCAGAAATTGTGGCTGCAATCAGGACATTATGATAATTACAAAGAGAATATGTACTTCACGGAGATAGACGAGCGTGATTTTGCAGTGAAACCGATGAACTGTCCCGGCAGTACGTTAGTTTACAGAACCACTATGAAGTCATACAGGGATCTGCCGCTTAGACTTTATGAATTCGGGCTTGTTCACAGGCATGAATTATCAGGAGTATTGTCAGGTCTATTCAGAGTGAGAAGTTTTACTCAGGATGATGCGCATGTTTTCTGCACTCCCGAACAGATCGAAGAAGAGATCACTGTCTTGATCAATCTGGTTTTTGATGTTTACAATGCATTTGGCTTTACTGATGTGCAGGTTTATCTTTCAACCAGACCGGAAAAATTTATCGGCTCTGAGGAGATTTGGGACGGCTCAGAAAAATCCCTTGCAACCGCACTCGACAAGGCAGGCGTTAAGTATAAGATCAATGCAGGCGACGGAGCATTTTACGGACCAAAAATAGACTTTGTGGTCAAAGACAGTCTGAGAAGAAATTGGCAGCTTGGTACTATCCAGCTTGATTTCTCAATGCCGGAAAGATTCGGTTTGGAGTATATAGCTCCTGACGGAAAAGTAGCAAGACCGGTAATGATACACAGGGCTGTACTTGGTTCATTTGAAAGATTTGTGGGCGTGCTGATTGAGCATTATGCAGGATACTTCCCGCTTTGGCTTGCTCCGGTTCAGGTGTCTGTATTGCCTATTACCGATTCACAGTTTGACTATGCAAAAGAAATTGCAAACAAACTTATTAATTGCGGATTCAGGGTGAATCTTGACCCAAGAAATGAAAAGATCGGTTATAAGATACGTGAAGCCGAGAATAAGAAAATTCCATACATGATCGTAATCGGCGAAAAGGAAAAAGAAAGTGGACAAATTTCAGTAAGACAGCATCAGAAGGGTGATATTGGTAAATTTGGATTGAATGAGTTTATTGAAAAGCTTAACTTGCAGGTCTCAAAAAGGGAGTATTATAATTAATTTAACTTCAGGTCATTAAAGAGAAAAATTTCAAAGAGAGAACGAACGAGCAAATAAGGGCTTCTCAGGTGAGAGTTGTTGACGAAGATGGAAACTCGCTTGGTGTAATGACAAGTTCTGATGCATTGTTCATCTCAAGGTCAAGAGGTCTGGATCTTGTTGAGATATCACCAAACTCCAAACCTCCGGTTTGTAAGATCGTAGATTACGGTAAGTTCAATTACGAAAGACAGAAAAAGGAAAAGCTGGCTAAGAAGAATCAGCATGTGATGCATATCAAGGAGATACGATTCAATCCGAACACAGACACGCATGACATTGATTTCAAGACCAAGCACTTAAGACAGTTCCTGATTGAAGGGCACAAGGTCAAGGCTTATGTAATGTTCAAGGGAAGGATGATAACTCATCCGGAAATCGGACACAAGCTTATGAGTGAGATTGTTGAAAAGCTGGTTGATATAGGAAAGTTGGAAGCTCCGCCAAAGATGGAAGGCAAGACATTGTTTGCATATTTCCTTCCTGACAAACACAAAGTTCAGGTTTACAAAGATAGTCTGGCAAAGTCCGGAAAAACAGAAGAGATTCCTTCGAAAGAAGAAAAAACAGAAAAGGAAAAAGAAAATGCCTAAAATGAAATCGAACAGGGCCTCCAAGAAGAGATTCAAGGTGACCGGTACAGGAAAGATCAAAAGAGAAAAATCTTACAGAAGCCATATTCTGACGAAGAAGTCTTCCAAAAGAAAACGACATCTGAGAAAAGCCACACTTGTATCCGTACAGGAGACAAGGACAGTTAAGAGACTGATACAAGCTTAATTTTACAAAACTTTAAGGAGAAGAAATGCCACGCTCAAAAAATAAAGTTGCATCACACAGAAGGCGGAAGAGAGTTCTTGAAGAAGCCAAAGGTTATGTAGGCGCAAGAAGCAAGTTGTATACTGTTGCCAAAAATTCAGTTGAAAAGGGATTGACTCATGCATACAGGGACAGGAAGCTGAAGAAGAGAGAATACAAGAGCCTTTGGGTTACAAGGATCAATGCAGCAGCAAGATTAAACAATACAACATACTCCAAGCTTATTGATGCATTGAACAAGAAAGACGTTGACATCAACAGGAAGATCCTTGCCGAGCTTGCATACAGCAATGCACCGGCATTCAGCGAGATAGTAAAATTCGCGCTGAAGTAATTTCAATTTCTGTTTCACAAAAATTTACTAAGGCGGATAATCAATATTCGCCTTATTTTTTAGCCGCAAGAAAATTTCTCATGCTGGAAAAAATCGAGTCCATTAAGTCAGAAGCTCTGAATGCATCGTCTGAAATCAATGACGGTGATTCACTTGAGCAGTTCAGGATAAAATTCCTTGGAAGAAAAGGAAGTGTCCACGAATTGTTTGAAGGCTTTAAGGATGTTAAGCCGGAGGAGAAAGGCAGAACAGGCAAAGCGCTGAATGAACTTAAAGTCATGCTTCAGAAAATTTATGACGATAAGAAAAATGAGTTTGACTCAACGGGCGCTGCAAAAGATGAGACAGATCATACTCTTCCCGGAAGAACATACAATAAAGGCACGAGGCATCTTATTCATCAGGCGATTGATGAGATCACCGGGATTTTTTCAAAGATAGGTTTTGATATTTATGAGGGGCGTGAGATCGAAGATGAGTTTCACAATTTTGATGCGCTGAATACACCTGAGTATCATCCGTCGCGCGATATGCAGGACACTTTTTATGTTGACAGCAAAGGTAAAGACAAGCGATATCTTCTGAGAACACATACATCACCAGGGCAGGTGCATGTAATGGAAAATTCAAAGCCGCCGATCAGAGTGATAGTTCCCGGCAAAGTTTACAGGAATGAAGAAGTCAGCGCAAGAAGTCTTGCAGTGTTTCATCAGGTTGAAGGACTCTATGTTGACAAGGGCGTGAATTTCCGGGAACTGAAGGGAACGCTGGATTATTTTGCATGGGAATTTTTTGGCAAAGGATTGAAGACGAGACTAAGGCCTTCTTATTTTCCGTTCACCGAGCCGAGTGCAGAGATGGATGTTGAGTGTATTTTATGCAGGGGCGAAGGATGCAGGATCTGCAAGCACACGGGCTGGCTGGAGATTCTTGGATGCGGTATGGTTGATCCGAATGTCTTCCAATCAGTTGGGTATGATCCCGAAGAATATACCGGGTTCGCATTTGGGATGGGGATAGAAAGAACTTTAATGGTGAAGTATGGAATCCCGGATATCAGAATTTTTTATGAAAATGATTTACGATTCCTGAAGCAATTCTGAATTGAACAGGCAACAGAAACATAATCTCAGCATACAAAAAAATCAAACAACAAATAACCTAAGGAGAAATAAATGGCAAGTAAAATAATTTCCATTGCAATGTCTCTGTTCATCGTGGCAATTGTTATGACAGGTTGCGGCGAAGACAAAGATTCAGCAATGAAGAAAGCAACCGATGATGCTACCAAGAAGGTGCAGGAATCGGTTCAGAAGACAGTTGACACACTAAAGAAAACAGTTGACACACTTAAATCAAACGTAAAAGAAGCAGTGGACAAAGTCGATTCGGCAGTATCAGGAAACACACCTGCAGGAGATGTTTCAAAGAAATCAGACGGCAACATGGTCATGATGGAAACATCAATGGGCAAGATCAAGATAAAGCTTTACACAGACAAAGCGCCAATAACCACAGGCAATTTCAAGAAGCTTATCAACGAAGGATTCTATAACGGAATCAAGTTTCACAGAGTCATTGACGGCTTCATGATACAGGGCGGAGATCCTTCCGGCAACGGCACAGGCGGTTCGAAGGAAACAATTAAGGACGAATTTGCTCCGGGCTTAAAGCACAGCAAGAAGGGAATTCTTTCGATGGCAAACAGAGGACCGAACACAGGTTCGTCACAGTTCTTCATTACGCTTGCACCAACCGACTGGCTTGACGGAAAGCATGCGATCTTCGGAGAGGTTGTAGATGGAATGGATGTAGTGGACAAGATCGGAAAGGTTAAGACCGGGGCGAATGATAAGCCCGAAAAGGATGTTGTGATGACAAAAGTTTATATGATAGAGTAAAGCACACGAGAAGTAAAGTTCTTATTAAGCCGCATCGTTAAAAAACGGTGCGGCTTTTTTGTTTGCATTGATTGGCGCACTGAAGACTTCTATAGGAGATATCTGTCTGTCTGCCTGCAATGAATCATGAGTACTCTGTCTTTGACAAGTTAATTGTTTACACCTCAACTTCTTGTCGTTCAAGTGTGATGCAGAATATTGTTCCCTAAATATATTTAATCACTTAGGGTTTGATTCCCCGTTTTATTGTGGCGTCAGGACTTCCGTCCTGACGCATTTAGTTTGCTTGTGTCGGGACGGAAGTCCCGACACCACAACAACGTCAGAGTCCGGAAAGTACACCCGAGACTCTGACGCGGGTTGAAATTTTCTGCCTCAGGCATTGCCACACAGATTGAATGACCAGCTGCATCTATGCCAAAATGAAAATCAATCAATTCTCCGTGCATCTCTGCGTAACTCCATCCTACTGAGTTCGCTGTGGCAGAATCTGTAACGTTGTTTAATGTTCCGATCGGGGGAATCAATACTTCACGGTCTCTCTGCCATTCTAAATTCCGCTGCATTGTTTGAAGCAATCAATAAATCCGTACCATCAACAATATAGTCTCCGTTGAGATCGGTATTCACATATCCGGAAGTGAACAAGGCAGCTGCGTTGTCAATTGCCGACTGGTCCGATGCATCAATGATTCCGTCCTGATTAACGTCGCCGCTGAAGAGAGCAAACCTTACAGGTGAATTATCAATCAGCTTGAGATTGTTCATATATGCCTGTGATGAGGATGAAGTAAAATCAAAATTAAATGGCTTTCCTGCAACAAACGCTTCGCTTCCTGAACGGCTCCATGTTTCAAGACTGTTCCTGTGCATTACCTGTAAATAGTAGGTTCCGTCCGTTGCATTGGCAAAAAGAAAACTTCCCGAGTGGAGCAGAGAATCCAAAGTTGATGTGGCCGAATCAACGATCGCAAAAGGCGATGTAGAATGCCTCAGGTAAACCTTCACGGTATCTCTTATTGCAGAACTGTTAGCGGCAGAATTATAGGCTCCTTCATGTATGAGTTTTATGGTTGAAGGCACTGCACCCGTTGATGCGGCATGATTCCTAGTGATGATCCAGTGATAGACATTCGAATGTGACTGCCCGTTATCAAGCTTTCCAAGATCATCTTTGTAATGTTTATAAAAATCCAGCGCCTGCTGAGGATAAGCCGTTGCCTGCACTCCAACACAAACGGAGGTCCACTGCCAGGCAGTGTTGTTTGTGTTGCCGGCATCAAAACAAGGAGTGAATTTAAGTCCGTTTGGCGAGTAATTGAATACATCCTGCGATGCCTGCTTGCCCCAGAGCTGTTCAGTTGGAGGTATCACGGGAATGATCTGAATTCCTGTTGCATAATAATTTACATCTCCGAAGAATGTACTTGCATCCATCGTGCCCTGATAGAGATTTGTAACTGTATGAAACTTACTCGTGTAAACAGCCGGGTAAACGGGATTCGACTGAGGAAGCTGTATATGGTAGTACTTCTGCGCTGCTCGGATTTCCTGCGCAAGCATGATTCTCCCGGTGTTCATGATGTTCTGATTGTTCATGGCAAGTCCGAACAGATACACGCCATACCATGCATTCACGGCTTCGGAAGAACTCTCCTGATTTTTCCCGCCACCGTAAGGCACCATTCCGTTTGCCCACGAGTTGCCGTCATACCAGTCTTTGTATCTGTGAAGCGCAAAATAAGAATCGGACCTGCTTGGGTTTGCAATGTCTCTGATGAGGTCAATAGTTCGGTTGAGGTAGTAATTGCCGTTTGCAGTAAACCATGCCGGATCAGACTTTGCAATTGCCGCCGCCGCATAAATGTAATATCCGTAGTGAAAGTGATGATCGTTGTAAACTGCGCTTCCGAAATCAACACCGCTGTTGAGATTTAACGAATCATGCGACCTGCTTGAGATGAGTCCTCCGTAAATCCTGTCATAAAGTATTGAGTCTTTCTTCACCGGCTGAACATTCGGCAGGATCGTGCTTTGTCCGTTCAGCCACTTTGCAAGAAAGATCTTGAGAGAGTCGCGGATATTGCTTGAGACGCTTGTCATTGATGCATACCGCGAAGGATCTTTCTCGTGAAGTTCGTCAGAGATAACGGCAAGTCTGCCGAGTTTTGCAAGAGATTTACCGGCTGAATAAACATCGGACCACTGATAGTTCCTGTTTGCATAGGCAGTAGTGTCCTGAAGCAGAAATCCCTTAAGTGAATCGCACTGAGCAACAGGAACGGTTGAAAGATTGCCGTTCTTCGGATACCATGAGTAATCCGCAAGCTGTTCGGTCATGTTCCACGTGTTTTTGTAAACTTCATGCATCGTTCCTTTCAGCACTTTGAAATTGAGTACGTTGGTTGATGCTCCTTGTGGAAGCATATCAACATGATGCGGCAGTGCTAGCATCAGCAGTGAATCACCGTATGCCGGGCTTTCGTTGTAGCGCGTGTATTGAAAACGCAGGTTGCATGTATTTCCCGTGACAGTGGCTTGTACTTCTCCCTTAAGCGGAACAAATTTTGAATATTTCGTAAGGAGATTAATCTTCGTCTGAATTTCCGCGGGAGTAAGGTTTTCAGATTGGTAAGTCAGTTGCGCCATTCTGAAATACCCGGTAAAACTCCTTAATGCGTACATGCTTGAATGGAGTTGATCCCAGCGAAGTGTGATCGTGTCTGATGTGTAAAGCATCCAGGTTTGTGAAGGGAAAGTCGGGTTCGGACTATCAGATGTTTTTAGCTTGAATACCTTGCCGTGAAAAGTATTGTTCGTTCCGCTGAGAGGAATATCGTTCACGGCTTCAAGCGCCGGCGACCAGAAGAAAACTTCCGGTTGCATGTTGTTGTAGATCATAGTAACGTAAGGCATTCCCCTAACAATCGGTGCTTCGTAATACTGTGAAGGGTTTGCCTGGTTAGTGAACTTAATGGTTGAAGAAAGTTCCGTATAGTCATTCAGGTATGACGGCAGTATGTTAAGATTCGCGTTATGCTGTCCGAGGAATGCCCACGCTGTCTGATCCCAGTAAACCTTTGGAAATGTCTGGTCACGCTGATCAATGATAAAAGGTCGGTAGCCAAATCCGAGGAGCGAGTACTTGTTGTAAGAAGGATTCGGAGTGCTGTACTCTTTGCCGAAGCCGATTACGTAAGGATTTACCCATGCCCTGTTTTGCCCGAGATCGCCCTGTCCGTCAGGATAAGGAAAAGTATTGCCGTAAAGAAAGAGAGGATTAAACCATGCGTTTGTGGGATAGGGCTTTGTGAAGTTCTGAAGCATAGGATTGCCTGCAACCGGAACTTTGCTGTCAACTTCTCTCCATGTAGATGATGGTGGGGATGTAGAGAACGCAGATCCGTAGGTCCATTGTGAGTATGCGTACCGGCCGAATGCTAAAACACAGAGCAGAGCAAACAATATGATAGCGGCTTTTGATCTTTGGAGCATGAGGTTTATGAAAATTAGATTTTTGAAAGTTCCGAATTTCCGCTAATGAAGTTTTAGTTTCAATGGAAATTATTCGTGCTGAGAAAATTGAGCGTTGACCCATATTCATTGTGGCATCAGGATTTCC
>CALEVL010000181.1 GCA_937924675.1 uncultured Ignavibacteria bacterium
CCTTCAACCCATCCACTACCATCAGGTTCGATGTAAGAACCTCCGTCAATGTTTCGCTGAGTGTGTTTAATGTCTTGGCAGAAAAGTTGCCGTTCTTGCGTATGAAATTCTGAGGGCGGGTAGTTATGAGCGGGTTTTTGATACGAAAGGTCTTTCAAGCGGTGTATCTTTTTACACACTAACAACAGCAGGATTTGAGAAGACTTTGCGGATGGTGGTGCTGAAGTATATCTATCTGTTGCAAGTTGCGCTCCCGCCGGCATTGATTGCGAATGCCATTTTTGAATTGCAAGGTCTTCCGCCTTCAGGCAGGCTGAGTAATGTCAACACCCGCAATGAATTTGAAATTTATTTGGTCACATTCAAGAATCAATGCGATATATAATTCGGGGCTCAAATTAGAGTGATTTCAATTTGTGCAAAAGCTAAATTAGAGAAAAAGAGGTAATGAAAAAAACACATCAACTTACAGCCATTATTGAAAGGGAAGATGATATGTATGTAGCATCATGTCCGGAATTGGATGTTGCCAGCCAGGGCAGTTCGGTTGAGCAAGCAAAGAGCAATCTGAAAGAAGCAGTAGAGCTTTTTCTTGAAAGTGCTTCAGAGACAGAAATTGCCGGCAGGCTTCACAGCGAGATTTTTATAACCAGAATTGAAGTAGCTATTGGGCAGATATAAGGTCCTTTCCGGTGTTGACATTTGCGACATACTTGCTGAAAACGGATTCGTCCTCAGAAGACAAAAGGGAAGCCACTTAGTAATGCAGAAGGAAATTGAGGATTCAACCATAACGGTTGTTGTTCCAAATCACAAGGAGATCAAAATCGGGACATTGAAGTCAATAATCAGACAGTCAGGACTTAACTCTTCTTTGTTTCAAAACTGAACTTTCCACATTTGCCTTCGCTTCATCAGCAGATGAATTAGTAAGGGGCCCGCTACAATTTAGATTTAGTGCAAATTACATTTTAAAAATCCGTAAGCCATAGCTAAACTACCAAGTCTGGTTTGATGTGGTTCAATCCGGACAGTGGGAGAAAATAGAGTAATTGTTATAACAACAGAAGGAATTACTTCTGTAGTTAACATTAGTTCTGAAATTCCTGACCGGTATTATCTTTCACAAAATTCCTCCAACCCGTTCAATCCTTCAACGGCAATCAGGTTCGATGTAAGAACTTCAGGCAATGTTTTGCTGAAGGTGTTTGATGTGCTGGGGAGAGAAGTTGAAGTCATAGTAAATGAGTTTCTGAAGTCCGGAAGTTATTCTGTGCAGTTCAGCGGAGACAATTTGCCAAGCGGCGTGTATTATTATGAACTCAGGGCGGAAAGTTTTTCGGAGACGAAGAGGATGATGCTGGTGAAATAGTGACAAATTTCCCTATAGATATGGAGTTTAAAAAAAGCGCCGGCACAAGACCGGCGCTTCTTTCTTAAACTGCTTTATAAATCTTCAAGTCTCTTCACGAATCTGAATTCAAAATGAAACAAGCAGGCTGCAATTCTTTAAATGCCTGATTGAAAAACCGGCAACATCTTTCAGCTTGAAATTCTATAGCTGAATATCAACTATTCTTATCAGCAAACATTTTATAAACCAATCCGGCTAATATTGCTCCAATAATTGGTGCGACTATGAACAGCCAAAGCTGTTCCATTGCCCAGCCGCCAACAAACAGCGCCTGACTAATGCTTCTTGCAGGATTGACAGATGTATTTGTTACGGGAATACTTATAAGATGAATCAATGTAAGCGCAAGGCCGATGGCAAGTCCAGCAAAACCGGCCGGTGCACGCTTATCAGTTGCTCCAAGAATTATGATCAGGAACATGAATGTCATCACAATTTCTGTAACAAGAGCGGAAACAAGATTGTACTTTCCCGGTGAATGTTCTCCATAACCGTTTGCAGCAAAATTTCCAATAGCACTACCGTTACCTGTTGCAATAATGTACAGGACAAAAGCTGCAGCTATTCCGCCAAGTACCTGAGCAATAATGTAAGGCAATAATTCCTTTGCACTGAATCTTCCGCCAATCCACAAACCTATTGATACAGCAGGATTAAGATGTGCTCCTGAAATATGTCCAAGTCCGTAAGCAATTGTCAGAACTGTAAGTCCAAACGCAAATGAAACACCCAGAAGCCCAATTCCGACTTCCGGAAATCCTGCAGCAAGCACTGCGCTTCCACAACCTCCAAGGACAAGCCAGAAGGTTCCAAGAAACTCTGCTGTAAATTTCTGTGCAATCATGTTTTTTCCTTTAGTTTAATTTTTGAATTCCCGACAAAAATAAATTCAATGTTTCATATTTCTGATTTCGGGACTTCGTGAAAAAAAGTGCGGGTGACCAAAGGTGCTTATTGCAAGTGCTGATTACATGGAAGACTTCGATCAGAACGGAAAGTCTGCCCCTCCTTATGTACTAAAATTGTTGGGCATAAAGTACCCTATCTAAGTCAGTGATTCAAGAATGATATGTTGGTATGAATGAAAAAAATTTCATATCCGTCCAAAACGTTTGATTTTTTTTGGTTAAAGTGTTTAACAAAATAGGAAGCAAGAAGTTATTCCGCTTTCTTTTGAACCCTTCGGCAAGCTCAGGGCAAGCTAAAAAAAGCTTAGCAAAGAAAAGTCGCCCGCCCGCCTGCGCAAAGTGTTGAAGTTCAGTATTCTCCG
>CALEVL010000182.1 GCA_937924675.1 uncultured Ignavibacteria bacterium
CAACTTATCCAACAAAGACCTCGGGTGAGATTCCGGAGCTTGAATCAATTGAGCACAACGGCGAAGTGAAGAGCAGACTTATCACGATCCGCGAAGGAATGCCTGAGGAAACCAAAGTGAAAGGTTACATTTTTTCATTCACACTTAAAGGAAGTCCGGAGCTTATGAAACTCGGCTACGAAGCGGGATTTGGAAATTTGTGCAGCTTGGGGTTTGGGTGTGTGAGTAACAAAAGGGTCTGAACCGAAAGGTTTTGGTAAGGTTGGGGGTATATCAATCTCTGTTGTTTGAACCTAATTTTGAAGCATTAGAAAACATAAAACAATGTATTCACAAGACGAAAAAGTATTAATTCTCGGAAGTTTGTTTCATGATATTGGGAAGTTTGAGCAAAGATGCACCGGTAATAAGTCGAAGATCAAACATCAAGACTTGTCAAAAAGTCTGATTGAATCAGAAAGCATTTCGCCACACATTAGAAGAATATTTAGTTCAGATGAGGATTATCAGAAATTATTGGATATTGTTTCTCAGCACCATGATAAGAACCCTATGCAAGAATTGACAAATTTCTTGAAAGCTGCAGATCGACTCTCTGCAAGCGAACGTGTTGAATTGGACAAAGAAGACTTGTTAGATGATAAGTGGAGCCATAAATATCTAATGTCTCTTTTCTCAAAACTTAGACTAGTATTTAATGAGGGTGATAAGAGCAAACATCCTAGAGGATTTTACAGGCAAGAGTACTTGACGAAGAAAAACTACAGAATTATAATACCTGAAGATGAAAGTAAGATTGGAGTCAAAGGATATTCAGAGAGCAATTGGATTGACTTTGTTGACGACCTGAAATCTGTATTCTCAATATATCAAAATGAGAATGATTTTTACTCATTGGTTAATGCATTACTAATGTTGTTTGAAAAATATATGTGGTGCGTCCCTGATTTTACAGGAAGTGAAGAAACTGATATCTCTTTGTATAACCATACAAAGGATGTTGCGGGTATTGCTTTGGCGCACTTTAGATCGAAAAAGGAAAATTCAGCGAAAAATAAATTAGTGCTTATTGCAGGTGATATACCGGGGATTCAGAAGTATATATTTGACATAAATAACAGAAAAGCTGCAAAACTTCTTAGAGGAAGGTCTATATATATTCAAGTCCTAAGCAGAATGTTTGCATCCTACTTTTTAAAGAAACTAAAACTGACTGAATGCAACCTGATTATGCTGGCAGGTGGAAAGTTCTACATAATTGCACCCGGTATAGAAGAGACAATAGAAGTTTGTCAATCAGCAAAGAGCGAGATCGAACGCTTTCTATTCGATGAAATGAATCTGCAAATGGAGTTCATATATGGTTTAGCAGAATTTGATATTGATGATTTGACTAAGAGAAGAACAATAACATTTGGTGATATTGTGGATGAATGCTTAGAAGATATGAACAGAAAGAAATCTCAGGCTTTCAAAGACACATTGTTTGCAGAAAATGTAATTGAAGACAAATTTATCCTCGGAGACTATATAAATGATGATGAAGGAGAAGAGAATGTGAAGTGCTATTTGACGGACAAACCAATATTGGAAAAGACTGGCAATCCCAAAAAACTTAAGATAGATAATGTTGAACATAATGTTGACCAGCAAGTATTTAATGAATATCTTGTTGGGGAAAAAATTACTGATGAAAATTTGATTATCTACATTGATGATGATTTCCGCATTGACTCTAAGGGGATCGAGTCTTTTGATGAAAGAAAGCAAATTAGTGCCAAAAGCAAAATAGTCCTCAATCCCGTTCTTGATAAATTGATTAAAGATTTGAGAGGTAATAGTGAATCAGCTAAGAACTTATTCAGAAATTCTACTTTTCTTGATGTAGCATCATTTGTTTCAAGATTGAATGAAGAAGACGTTGACAAAACCAATGAAGACTTAACCGAAGAGGAAGAGAAATACCCTGACGCCATTATGTCTTTTGAAGATATGAAGGAAAAGTCTCAAGGAGCAAAATATTTGTCAATTATTAAAGGGGATATTGACAATTTAGGACTCTTAATGGCGTATGGACTAATGGAAGATGATATAAAGAATGATCTTACGGGGATATCGCGAACAACAACATTGAGCTTTCACCTAAGATACTATTTCAGCACGTTTGTAAATGGCTACCTGAGTGATAAGAATCGTTACGATATGAGGCGGTTTATTGAGACCCGGAATGATAGAGGTGAAGTCAATTTATTAAGTAATAAGAGCTATTTGTCAGAAAAAAATGATCCTGAATTGTCAAAGGATTCCTTCACTTATGTGATTTATGCCGGGGGAGACGATCTGCTGTTTGTTTGCCCACAATCGTATTCCCATAAGCTAGTAAAGGAATTTAACGATTCATTCAAGGAATTTGCTTGTAACAACCATGAAGTTCATGTTTCATATTCAATAACCAACTTTAAGCACTCGACCCCTATCAGATTAGTTTCAGAACTATCTGAGATAAATCAAGAGAAGGCTAAAGAAGACAAGAAGAAGTTTTCAGAAATTGTGACTGGTATTAAAGACGATTCCGAGGCATTCTTTGATTCTATGAACAAGTCCTGCACATATTCATATGATACAAAGTTCAAGACTGAAAGACTTGAAAGAATCATTGATGAATCCGATATGATTCTTAAGTGGATATCAGATGAAAAACTATCCATTGGCATGACACGCTTGTTGTTGCAGTATAATCAGATTCTTAAGGAGTTTGAAGTGAACAAGAATACAGAAAAACTCATAATGATACCTCTCTTGACATATTCGATAAACCGAAATCTTAAAGAATCTAATGATGATGAGAAGATGAAAGTCAGAGAGTTCTATGAGTCATTTACAAGTTTGGATAAATTTGACTCAAATAAGTTGAAGGATATTATTGTACCTATCCTTTGTTCGACAATTTACAAACAAAGAAATCAAAAATAAAAGGAGGATTTATGTCAATCAAACTTGTTGATAATGAAGGGCGAGTTCTGGAGTCTCTCATCGGAGAAAGTGCCCTTAAGCAAGCTGAAGAGTTGCAAGAAAGATCGAAGAACAAAGAAGGAAGGGAATTTAGGAAAGGAGTCTCTTCCAACAATCTAAGGAAATTCTATGACCAGTTTCTGAAAATTTATGATTCAAGAGTAGATTCTGGAAGCAAGAGAGTGATGTTGTTAATGATGAAGGCTCACATACATTACTCTTCTGGTCGCTTGAATTATAGAAAATTCAATCAGTTTATTTCCGAGAGGATTGATGCGGTTCTATCTTCCCAGACTGACAAGGACTTTGCAAATTTGTTAAAAGCATTCAAACTTAATTTTGAAGCTGTTGTAGGCTATTTTCCAAAATCGAAAAACTAATTAGACATGAACAAATACAAATCAATCGTTAAGAAAGTACAAGTAACTCTCAAGACCGGTCTCCATATAGGTTCCGGAAATGATGATGTCCAAATTGGTGGAGTTGACAGTGCAGTTGTAAAAGATCCGATTACAAAATTGCCAATTATTCCGGGTAGCTCTATTAAGGGTAAGCTCAGGTTTCTTTTGGAGACTTCTCAAGATTATCCTAATGGAGAATTTGACGACAAAGTAAATCTTTTCTTTGGTGCAACATCTGAATACTTAAAGCACAAGAACAAAACATCTTTCAATTCTGCTGGCAGTGCTGATGCAAAACAATTTAAGGAGAGTCCAACAAGATTATTATTTAGAGACCTGTTCTTGTCAAATGCAAAAGAAGATGATGAGGATTATACGGATATGCAGAAAATGTCATTAGGAGAATTAACAACAGAGTTCAAATCAGAAATAAAGATGAACAGAATGACAGGAAAAGTTGATAATATGGGACCTAGAACAATTGAAAGAGTACCTGCTGGACTTAAATTTGTAGGTGAAATTGTTATTAGACATTCTGATGAAAGTGAGTTAAAGGAAATTGAAGCAATGCTTGAAAAAAGTTTTGGTTTGATATCCAAGGATGCACTTGGCGGTTCAGGAAGTAGAGGATACGGACATGTCGATATCAAGTTTATAGTATAGAATGCCATATGATAAAAATGACTTTCAAGGTGTTATCCCCTGTTCACATTTCGAACGGAGATATTTTGGTGTTTGGTATTCATTACGGGATAGATGATAGTGGTCATTTAGGTAAGTTCAATCTCATGAGAATTGCAAAATTTCTTAATATGAATGACCCCTTCACTGTGGGAAAGACTACTGGACCTGAAGAAATAGTAAAAAAGATGTTAGGCAATTATTCAAAGTATGATGAAAAGTGCTTTGATTACAAAATTGATACCCAAACTGTATTTGCAAGTCAAGTTAGTAATGCTAAGAAACGCAACATCTTTGGAGAGATTGAAGTAAAGGAGTTCATCAATGCAAACGGTTCTTTTTATGTACCTGGTAGCTCAATAAAAGGTACAATTGTGACGGCACTTGGATTACCATATCTCGGTATTAATCCAGAAAACAATGAAGGAAATTATTCTGAAGAAAGATTCGTAATAAACGATAGCAATTCAATAAGTAACGACAATTTTTGTGTGTTTCAGACAAACGCAAGGGAAACGAAACCGAGAGAAATAAAAGCTTACTTTATTTGTCTTATGCCAAATGCCAAATTTGAATTGATTATTCAGAAAGCAGGTAAATTGAAAGCAAACATTCTCTTATCAAAACTCAGAAACTATTCATCAAAACAAATTGATGAGCTAAAGAACTATTTAATAGCCTTCATTGACAATAACGATGAATCATCAAAAGCACTTTCTGAATCTTTGGACTACATACTTGATAAATCTAACAAATTGGAGAACAATGAATCATTGATAAATATAGGACTAGGTGGTGGCAATTGGTTCAAAGTGTCCGAAGGAAAGCCTAGTGAAAAGCCTGCACATACCGGCTTCACTTTTGGATCAGATGAAAAACTAAGGCACATGGGCTGGTGTAAAGTCAAAATTGAGGAGATAGACTAATGGGACTGATTAAGAAACTCTCGTTTACGCAAAAGACCGGATTGTTGACAGAACTCCATTCAGATACAATTTTCGGACATTTTTGCTGGAGAATGTTGCATGGAGAAGGCACAAACACTCTGAATAGTTTTTTGAATGAGTTTTCCACAAAGCCTATATTCACGGTATCGAATGCCTTCCCGGGGATTCGAGAAGAAATATTCGTACCTATTCCTTTGGTTAATTTGCCATCACTAATTGGCAAAATTGATTCAAAGAAAGAGAGCATAATAAATTTTTTGAAGCTCAAGAGACTTAAGAAGTTTTCAAGTGTTTCAATTACTGACTTTAATTTGCTATTGAATGGCAGAGCCAAAGAGTTTGCTGAATCTCTACTCGCTAAGTTGGATAATCCAGGTGATGCCCCATCTCCCATAACTGATCTGCGAACAAGAGTGAAGATTAGCAGAGAATCATATTCTCCTGAAGAGGGGAAGCTATTTTCTCAGGAATCAAAGTCTATCGGCGGAAATCATCAACAGATCAAGAACGATGAGATTAGATGGAATATTTTCATAAAAGTCATTGATCTCAAAGCATTTGAAAATGAAGAATTCAAATGTGAGAAATATTTGAAAGATGTCTTTACATTAGGATTTGGAAAGAAGAAGAACATTGGGTTTGGAGAGTTTAAGGACATTCGCTTAGAAGATTTTGAACAATTTGAGCAGCCAAAAGATGGATCAAACGGATTTGTTTCATTGAGTAATTATATACCTTCAACTGATGACGGATTGAAAAGCTTTAAGTACAAACAATTTTTGAAGTATCCCAAGCTTGGTGAAGAATACTCTGTATCAAAAGACCCATTTAAGAGACCAATCGTATTCTTAATGCCTGGAAGCGTATTCTATACGGATACGATTAGAGAATACTATGGAAGATGCACCAATCATGGCGAAGTATCTTCTTCAAAAAGTGAAGTCATACAAAATGGAATTGCTTTTACATTAAGGGCAAATCTCCCGATATAATATTGCAAATTTATAAATAGAATCCTTTTTGAAAGACAAAATTACAAGAAATCTGACATTTCGATTATTCAAAACCAACCACCACTTCCAAATCCTCGAGCTCAACCTCAAGGGTAACGGATTGATTGAGCCATCAGACCTTAAAAATGTCAAACTTCCAAAGGGTATTGACTTCAGAAAGGGAGTAGTGATTTACGGAAAGGCGCCCGTTTGGCTCTTTGCATTTCTCAGCCATGAGTTGCACATAGCAAAATGGGTTGCGACATTCGATCCGCGTATCGGAGCTGTGGTAGTACAGTCTCATGATGCAAGTTCACCGCAGGTGGGTGATGTGATCAGTTCAGAAGAAGTGCTTGAACTGTTGAATGATCATTCTTAAATCATTACGATGTTCTGAGTTATTCACTAAAAGGTAATTTCATAAAATTTCATTATGAATCCTGAAGAGGTATTAGTTTGTTTGGTCTCGGGTCAACCAATGCCTAACATTATCCCTGCGTTTGTAAATAAGCCTCATATTGTTGTACTGTTAACAACAACACAGGAAAAGGCTACTGCGGATCACATTAAAAAAGTTTATTCTAAGAATGGTATGAAATGTGAAATCCATGAACAGTTCATTGATGCTTACGATGTATTTTCAATTAGGAGAGAGTTGGAGAAGATTTATGATAAGTACTGCAATCATAAATTGACAATGAACATAACAGGCGGTACAAAGTTGATGGCCATTGCAGCTTATGAATTCTTTCGTGAAAAGAAACAGGACATTCTATATGTTGATACTTTGCATTCCAGCATCTTAAAATTCAAGGAAGCTGAAATTTTAGTTTCAAAGTATGATAATCTAAATATCTCTGTAAAAGATTATCTTCTTGCACATGGAATTTATCCAGATGAAATAAATAGAAAAACCGCCGGTTACAATGAAGTCTTCATGAACATAATTGATTCTGATGTAAAGAGTTTTCTAAACTTTTCAAAAAAACTAAGAAGCTTTAGGGAAATTGAAGGAAAATTTATTTCGGGTAAATATTCAGTAATTAGAAAGAAATCTGAGAAGAGAAATGAAAGTGTTGGAAGAATTGCAAAGACTACACAGCTGAAATTCTATGATTTTGAGTTCAACGGTAAAATAGTTTTGGAAAATGAAATTACTGATTTACAATACTACGTTGGTTATTGGTTAGAAGACTATACACAGTATCTTCTTGATAAGAGAAATCCGAATGATGCCGAAAGAGGATTCAAGTTCAAGCATTCAAGTGGTGCAGAAAGCGAAATTGACGTCTTGATAACAAAGAATGGTATGCTCCATCTGATTTCCTGTAAATCAGGATCTTTTACTAAGAAGGATCTCTTTGAACTGGAAGGATTACGACAGTTAGCCGGGGGTACATTTGCTAAGGCTTACATAGTAGTTCCACCAAAACCAGGCAATTATCCTGAAATTAGACTCCGTGCAAAGCAATTAAGAATTGAATTCTTGACAATTCTCGAATTGAAAAAAAGAATTGAAGCGGGAATTGTTATGTAGTAACCATTTCCATAAATACTGCTATCACAATGAATCCTCAATCATTGAATACCTCTCCAAAGATATTCAATTCATAGATTCAGGTTTCTCATTCAGCTAATCGACATTCAATCACCGCTCTGTTATTGAACCAAAAAGTTTTTTCCAAGCAATACTGGAAATCCCCCCAACTCCCCCCTCTTATCATGTATGATGAACAACTACCCCATAATCGCAATAGAAGGAATTGACGGAGCAGGAAAGACAACTGTTGCCAGGATCCTTGCTGATGAGTTGGGATATTTGTACCTGAAAACTCCCGATAAGCCTTTCGTAGATATTCGCTCGCATTTCGATCATAAATCTGCGGATCCAAGATCAAGACTGCATTTCTATATTGCCTGCCTGTGGGATGCATATAATAAGGCTCTGAGGGCGTCAAATTTTTCCGGTGTAATTCTCGACAGGTATATCCTGTCAACTTATGCATACCACAAAATTCTCTGTAACGGAAGTTGTGATGTTGATGGAATAATCTCGCTTTCAGCGCCACCTCCGGCTGATCTGAACATTCATATCAAAATATCTCCCGCTACTGCAGCAAAGAGGATACTTGATAGGAGTATTGAGATCTCGGGTGATCACTTCGAAAGGGATTTTATTCTCCAGTGCAAAGTAAATGAGATCATGGAAAAAAGGGCAGATGTTTCCGTGCATAATGAGAAATGTAATATTGATGATACAGTTGAATCATGCAGACTCTTGATTGCTTCCAAATCCTTACAGGAGGTAGTGTAATGAGCAAAAAGAACAAGATGAAATTCCGAATTGATCTTTATGCTCTAAAGTCGGCAGTTGCAAAATGCAATCTTACCTGCGGCTACTGCCACTTGGATTATTTTGCAATTCCCGGTCACTTCGATGATTCCGGTGCACATGAAATCTCTGAACTCATTTCACTCTGCCTCCAAGCAGGTAATGTTGACGGCAAGGACATCAAGTTGCATTACTCAGGAAGAGCAGAACCATTGCTGCTGAATAAGGATGCGTTCATTTCAGAAACTCAGAAGCTGAAACTGGCATTTCCTGATGCCGAAAAGACCATTACTACAAACGGGATCAGGTTGGCAGAATATGCAGAGGCAATTCAAGAAGCGGGTATAACTAAAGTAAATGTTTCTCATCACAATTATTCAGAAACTATGGAAAGAAGAGTCTTAGAAGGCATCCGGTCAGCAAAGTCTTATGGACTTGACGCAGGCCTAAATGTTGTTGCTACGGAAGATGTAACAGAAAACCTTGAGAGATTCATCAAACTTGGAGATGACAATTCTCTTACACTGAAGTTTTTCAATTTGATTGCTGATGACAAGAACTACACGAAACATCTCTTCGAAGAATTCCTCAGAAGAATAGAAGATTTTTCTACAGATGAAATTGACCATGACATTGATAAGAACAGAATCCGGATGCGCTCTCATTCAGGAAATTTAATTGTGATCAAACTTGAAGAGAAATTTACAGACAGACCGGATGAATGCCTTCAGTGTGAAAAACTTCAGCAATGTGATGAAAGTTGCTGGGATACTATCAGGATAACTCCCTGGTACATCAGACCATGCGGAGTCAGAGAAGATAATATCTATATGGCTGATGAAATGAATGCGGGTTCGCTCAGGAACAAACTTCTTTCGGGAGGAAAACTTACAAACTTAAACATATTACAAAATTGACAAACACAGAAAAGAAAGCAAAGATCATTTCCATCTGCAAGTGGGAGCTTGAAAAGCGCATAGAGATCCAGACTGCGGCAATGAATGACGCGCAGCAAACAGCGAACAAATACAAAGGGGCTATGGAGTCCAGGTATGATACATTCAAGGAGGAGGCGCAGCAGCGCAGGGATTCTCATGCGAGGCAAATTGACATTCTGCTGAAGCAAAAGTCGGCTCTTATGAATGTGAACGGTTCCTGTTCCGGAAAAGCAGGCTTCGGCTCTGTAATTGAAACCGACGAGACAATCTATTTCATCTGTTTTTCAATCTCAGATGAGGAATTGATCTTTGAAGGGAAGGAATTGATAACTCTCAGAGAAGATACACCGCTTGGATCAGCTTTGAAAGATAGGTCCATCGGTGAACTGATAAGATTCAACGGTTCTGAATTCAGGATACTTGATATTTACTGATTTTGGAAATAAACAAAAAACATTACTCTGATAAATTATGACTAATCTTTCTAAAATATTGAGAAGACTCTCGGTGAAATTGGAAAATTACGAGAAAAGAAGCTTTGATAAAGGTATGAATAATACAAAAGAATACAGGATCAATGAAACCGGCTCTGCCGTCAGAGACAAGTTCGAGATGTTCAAGTCTGATATTGCTGAAGTCTTCAGGAATGACACGAACAGTCTCCTAACTATGTCTCAGTTGTCCCTGAGTGAACTCGTCAACATGGGTTACATGCACAGAAAGATTGATTCTTTTATTCACATATCTGAATTCAGTGAAAACGACATCAGAAGATTTTTCTATGAAGAGTGCAGCGATATAGACGGTCAGACACTCGGACCCATGGAACTTGGACCGCCGGATGAATCAGTAAGAGTCTTTGTGTCGCGGTTGAAACTTCACGCCGTAAGGTGCAAGCTCTGGTTTGAACTGGTAGATTTCTTCACCCGACTAAAAAATGAAACATTTGAAACCAATTGATACCTATTTTGGAGAAGAACCTTAATGTCAGCTCTTATTAATTAAACGAAAACATAACCTAACAAAAATCATGAAGACCAACAAAATAATAATGCCGCAAACAACATCTGAAGCTATCAGTTTCGCTGAAGAACAACTCAATGACGGAAGGGAAGTAATTCTTGACTTTGGAAAGAGAGTCAATGTTAAAGAGCTCGATCATGTGTTTACCTACTTCACCGGAAATTACGAAGTGGATGTTACAATGAGACATGCAGAATTAAAGGAAATAGTTGAAGCCGGTTTGATCGGCGGTGTGATCGGGGCCGGAACCGGAGCCCTTGCCGCATTTCTGCTGGGAGGACCTGTCGGGATTCTTACAGGTATAGGCGCACTTATCGGTGTGGCTGCAGGTGTGGCTTCCGTAACTCTCAATATTACTGTTTATAAATACAGAGGTCATACATTAATGAAGATCAAGCCGGAATGAAGGAAGAGGATCTTAAAATAAGATTGGAAATTTCCACATTCCTCTGCTCTAATTTGTTAATGACAAATCAACAGCAAAAAAAAATTAAAATTAACAAAACATTATGAAAAAGACCTTCACATACATTCACGGACTATCACAGGAAGCTGCTTATACAAAGATTAGTCAGTTGATTCCGGGGCTTGAAAAGCAGTATAAAGACAAGATTGAATACTCTTCCTGGAAATGGAACAGCAAAAGGAACAAAATGAACTTCGATTTGACTATCAAGGGAAAGACTTTGTCAGGAGTGCTTCACCTGGCTGGAAATGAGATCATAATTAATGCTGATGTTCCTTTCATAGTAAGTCTGTATTGGGATAAGGTTAAAACTATGATAAGACAGAAGATCAGAGATTTGTTAGGATGAACAGTAAGATGTTACTGAACTTGAGGGACAGCCGGAATGAAGGCAAGAAATATCAGGGAAGAATTGGAAAGATCTGAGAATTGCCGCTCTTGTAAATTACAGAGCGATAAAAAACTTCTTAAACATTAAATCTAAAATTCACACATCATGGAAAACAACAAATTCAATCTCTTAAGCATCGTAAATACAGTTGCACCAAGTTTCGAATCTATTGAAACCGAAGTATCTGAATTGAAGAGATCCTATGCTTCACTTAACAGGCACGAGTTAGCTGACAAATATGCAAACAGACTCAGAAGCAAATACACCTCAGTTGGCGTGGCTTCAGCGCTTCCTTCTGTTATTCCCGGTGTCGGAACAGCTGTTCAGCTTGCTGTCGAAGCAGGAACGATCTCCGGGGATCTGGCTCTCATGCTTAGATGGACAGCTGCTACTTGCTACGGTGTTGCTCACATATTTGAGAAGGACATCAGGTCGGAATTCAACCAGGAATATGTAGTCGTTCTTGGAAGATGGTGCGGAGCTATTAAAATTGTTAAGGATGCGTCAGTGAGGTTTGGCCAGAAAGCGGGCTTGAGTTTTGTCACCAAGAATATAAGCGGAAAAGTGCTCAGGGAAATAAATAAGAGGGTAGGCTTCACTCTGCTCACAAAGTTTGGCACAAAGAGAGGCGGCATTGCTCTCGGAAAACTAATTCCATTCGGAGTGGGTGCGGCAATTTCTGGAGCGTTCAACTTTTCCACTATGAGCGGATTCAAGAAAAGCGCCATTGAATATTTCGGTGATGGAGATGATGCAATATATGCAGTAGCAGAGGAAGTAAACTGATTGGAAAAACCCGAATTCACCCGCTCTTATAAACTACAATCAATAATTTAAATCATTTAAACACTTATGATAACATTCATTCAAAATCTGATTGCAAGATACAACGGTAAGAGAGATGCAAAGAAGAACATGCCTCTTAGAAGCAATGACAGAACTCCTTTCCTGAGGGAAGTCATCGAGAAAGGCAGAAAAAGGATAAACAGGTTGACTGAAATATGGCTGAGACAGGATTCTGCGCTTAAGTCGAACTGGCTAACGACAATGAACAATGAACAGGGAAGAAGGTTGAAGCTGAAGGAAGCTGAAGTTGATTTTGAAACAGCTGCCGGTGAATACTTCAAGTTTCATCCAGAAGAAGAGTCTCTACCGAGAAATATCGGGCTCAAATTTCTTGTTTACAGAGTACTACTTGTGATCTTCGTATTCGCCGATGTTTATTTCACGGTAATTGCCTTCAGGATATTCAAGGACTCCGATGCGCTTAATGTTCTGGTTTCATTGCTTCTTGGTGTTGTGCTTGTAACATTTGTAGATAAAGTTGGTGAGAGAATTGCCATGATAAAGAAGAACCTGTCGGGGATTATGATTGGTGCCGCCCTCACAATAGTAGTTGCCTTGGTTGTTATGTTCGGATTCATGAGAGGTATCTATCTTATGAAGTCAGACGCAAGTGAATTCACATCGTGGTTCTTTGTAGTGATGAATCTGTTCCTGGTTTACGGAGGTATATTCTATTCTTACGTAATTCATAAACCCGGTGCAGTGAAACTGAAGAACGCCGAAGCAAATCTTGAATACTCCAGAAACAAGCTTCAGTCAGCTCTTGACAAAAGACTAAAGGCGGTTACAATTAGAGAAAAGTATAATAATGTTGTTAAACAGAGAGTTGCCGGAGTTGTAGCAAGAGTTAATGAGCTGTTCCACATTTACTGGAAGAAGAATTTGAGAGAAAGAACAGAGCCGGTTGAGGGTGCGTTTAATCCGGAGTATGTTACAATTGAAATTCCCGAACAGCTCTTGAATGTGGATTGGGACACAATAGATTTCTCTTCAAATCCTAAGAATGAATCAAAAAAATCAAACCATGAATATGAAGAATATGAGAACCGGAAGAACGGCACTGTCAATGCTGATATTGCTCCTAATTAGTATGTCTGCCTGCAAAAAGGAAGAGAAAACAGTTGCATATCTGCTGATCGACAGATCTATCAGCGTGTCCGATCAGTTCACCCGCAATGCATACTCCGAAGATTCAAGAAAGGTCATTCGGAATCTCAAAGAAGGAGACATAGTGATACTTAATGCTATCACTGCCAACAGTCTTGCAACGTCGGCCCCTGTCAAATTCGAAATTCCGTCTTACAGTTTTTTCGGCAACAACAAAGATGTTCAGACATCAGTTAATGACTCAGTCTATGAAGTAATCAGGGATGCCGTTGAAAAATTGACAGGAGAGGCAAATGAAGTGCAGACCGACATTCTGAATTCAGTCTTGAATGCAACTACAACTCTGAGGAGAGAAGAATATTCTGATTTCAAAAAGCTAATAATTATCTTCTCTGACATGGAGCAGATCACGGAAGAGCTTGATCTAGCTCATGCAAATCTGAATGATAAGGAAGTGCAAAACATTATTGGCAAGCTTTCCAAAGCACAAATGATTCCTGACATGACCAACATGAGTGTTGTAATAACCGGAGCAGGTTTATCAGCAAGCGGCAACAATTCCTTCAACATCAGAAAGACTCAATTCCTTAAGAAGTTCTGGCTGGATTATTTCAGAGCAAGCAATGCGAGCATTACTGAAAGTGATTACGGTGCTAGACTTACCGAATAGAAGGTTCTATCAAGTACATGTAATTGCCTTTCACTCAACTGCGCGGTAAACTCATGCTAGAGTCACTCTCTTTGTTATCTCCGAAGATTGTCATTCCTTTTAACTTGTCATTCCGCGCCCGTCCGTGACGGACAGGCATGCGGGGGGCACCCTCTGGGTCATCTCCGAGTAGTGAAGACACTACTCCGTAGATCCCTGCATTTCCCAAAGGGGCGGCTTTGCCGCGCAGGATGACACAAAAGGGGCTCTGTGTAATGAATCCTCTATTCCGTTGATTAGCGTGCCTTCCCATCAAGGGCGGGCGCAGGGATCACATAACACACTGATGATTGTTATTGCTTTGAAGTGTTGAAAAGCAGTACTATTCAGAATCTTGGCGCAAAGAAATTCGAATTTCAATTCAAAGTGATACAACTTAATTTTGCATAAACATAGACTTCTTCTGAGCGCACGGCGAAATTAGTTTACAGCATCTAAGAAAAATTCACTTCAGTTCTTACAAACATAAATAATCCTTTATTATGGAAAACACACTTATCTGCACCCTCGGAGGTTCCACGCCCGTTGTTACTGAAACAATTGATGCATTGCTTTCAAAGAATATCAAGATCGGAAAGGTCATAGTAGTGCATACTTCAACGCCTGTTTTGAAAGAGAAGAAGGAAGGAAAGTACGACTTATCATTGGACGGACTTAAGAAAGACATCTCTAGGCACTATGGAAAACTCATAAGCGCTGAGTTTATTGAGCTCCCGTTTGATGACATTTTAAGTGAGGATCACAACGATAAACTATTGAGGACACTTATGAAGACAATGGAAAGAGAAAAGCGAGGAAAGAACAAAGTTTACCTGTCAATAGCAGGTGGACGGAAAACAATGTCAGCAATGGCGCTGTTTGCCGCATACTTCATTGGATGTGACGGTATTTACCATATTATTACAAAAGGAAATGAGTTTCAGCTTTCAAAGGAATACGGATTGCATCCGCCAGCCGAACAACTCATCCTGATTGAAGTGCCTATGATTGATCTTTCTCCCTTTTGGAAAAGCGCAATAATGAATGTTGACAATCCAATTTCGCAGGAAGACAGTATATTGAGTCTGATTAAGTCCGGTGATTCGGTCAGCAAGGGTGTTGAGAGACTAAGCAGCAGATTGATCGCAACAATGAGCAATATGAAACTTGCCGAAGAATATCAGAGATTGTTTCCAGTCTTCAATAATCTCTGCCTGTCTGCAAGTGCGGTGTTTGAACATAGATTGAAAGACCTGAAGATAAGAAGGCCGGACATTCAGCAAAGAGTTAAGACATTAGTGAACATAAGAAGAAACATTATAAGATACGGTGAGAATAATAAGAAAATATTCACGGATCCGCTACACGAACTTAAGGACATTTCTGCTTGCAGAATTATTTGCTACACAGCTAATGATGTGAAGAAATTATGTGATCATATTGACTCAGGTAAGATTCCGGAATTTACTTTTTTAGGGAGAGAAGAGCATAAGAAGCGATTGTTTGGATACAGAGCTGTTCACTACCAGCTCAAAGTCAATAAGGAGTATTTCTCAAAAGCTGATTACGCGGCATTCAGAGATCTCGAATGCGAACTTCAGGTGAAGACGATCTTTGCACATTCATGGGCTTCAATAGAACACAGCGCGGTTTACAAATCAGAGGTCTTTGGTAAATTAAGCAAGGAGAAGAAGGCAGAATTTGAAGAGAAGTTCATTCAGATCGGCGCACAGCTGAAAACAACAGAAGATGAATTCGACCATCTGCTTGAGGAAGTTGCAAAGGAAATCAGAAAAGCTTCAAGATCGGAACACTAAACCTTCTTTGGCTTTGAAGTCAATGTGGAGATTGATATTGTATTCGGAATTCAATCTGATATCTGACAGAAGGTTTCTTCACCCAAAGTTGTAATTTATAAGTGGTTCATTTATTTGCTTAACAGTCATAAATTATGAAGTACATTATCTCATACGATATTACAAACGACCGAAAGCGCACTCGCGTTTCTAAAAAACTCGAATCTTACGGAGTCAGGATGCAGTACAGTCTGTTTGAATGTGAACTGAATCAGCAGCAGTTTATGAAACTCAGGAATGATATTTCAAAGACCATTAATCCCAAAGTTGATTCTGTCATGTATTTCCCGATGTGCGAGAGATGCAATTCAAACCGCAAGTCGGACGGTATAGAGAAAGTGATCTTCACTACAAGCACAATAGTAACTTAGCAAACCGGAATGTATAAAACGAGATCATGGAAAATCCATCAGAGATATTTTCATCGGAAAGACTAAAAAGGGCCTGGCATTCAGTAAAGGATAAAGGAAAAGCCGGCGGCATAGATAAGATTTCCGTTAATCAGTTCGACTCTGAATCTGAAAAGCTTTTATCAGACTTAAGGAATGAATTGCTTACACTTTCGTATGCTCCAGAGCCGTATCTGAGATTCTTCATAAAGAAAGAATCCGGAGAATACAGGCCCCTTGCGCTTTCATCTATTAAAGACAAGATAGTGCAACGGACAGTAATGGATTATTATGAGCCGGCAATTGATAAACGCCTTTCCATGTATTCATTTGCTTACAGAAAATCGAAGAGCCATCTGAATGCCATTGATCAGGTTCAGCGGCTTGTGAAAAAGGAAGGATGCTTTGTCGGACTCCTTGATATAGATGATTTCTTTGATAACATTGACAGAAAAATTCTTGCAAGCCACTGCAGGGATTTCATCAAAGATGAATACGTTATAAATCTGATAAGAATGTGGACGGAGATAGGAGTTGTGTGGAACAGGAAGTACATCGAAAATCCAAAAGGTATTGCACAAGGCGGAATCATCTCTCCTATGTTATCCAATATTTATCTGAATTCTTTTGATCAGGTTCTTCTCAGGAAGCACATCCTGTATATCAGGTATGCAGACAACGTATTCCTGGTGCATAAGAGTATGGAACTTATTGAAAAGAACTTCAACTTCTGCAGGGATTATCTGAAAACAAATCTCAACCTGTCTCTTAACGAATCAAAGTGCCAACTCCTTCCCGTTAAGGATGGCTTTACATTTTGCGGGATACATTTTGTTGGCGGTAAAAGAATAATTGATCCCGCAAAATTCTTGTTGCTTAAGGAAAAACTTTCTGTAGTCAGGGAAGAAAAAGATTTCAACATCTTTGCTCAGAAGATAAATGAGACGATCAGAGGCATCAAGCATTACTTCTCAAAGTTTGATGTGTCTGAACAATTCGCCGAACTTGAAAAGGCGCTTGCGGAAGGAATGACAGGTTACATTAATTCTTTGCTTAAAGCAAAAGCTATAAGGAAAATTTCAACTGTAAAGAAGATCATCAGGAGCATTAATCTGATCAAGAGCAGGAGCTTCAATGAAAGACAACTGTTCGAGAATCTGGTGATCAGCAAGTTGGATCTTTTTTCAGCGGATAATGCCGGTGAAACTGCCATGAAGCAAAGCATGGCTCGAAAGAAACGCAAGTATATTGAACAGTATTACAAATCAGTTGATGTAATTGTTGTAAAGAAAGGTTCTCAGCTTGGGGTAAGCAAGAACAAGCTGCTGATTTCAACATACGGAAAGCCAAAGCGTGAAGTCCCTGCCGACAAGCTGAAGAATCTGATGATATCAACTGAAGGAGTTTCGATCACTTCTAATGCCGTGAAATTATGCTGTGAGATGAAGATCTCACTTAACTTTGTTGACTTCTTCGGCAAGCCATACGGTGTATTGCTTTCACACAATTCGCCATACTTTTCAGTAAGCATGAAACAAACGGAGGCGTGCTCAAGTGTAAAGGGAAAATCAATAGCAATAAATATTGTGAAGGGAAAGGTTCGAAATCAAATTGCAGTTCTGAGATACTTCATAAAGAACCGTGAAGAAATTGACGGCGGAAGAAAGTTCATAGATGAAGAGATACAGCAGATGGAAAAAAATCTTGCCAAGCTTGACAACATTGACAGGGCAGCAGATAGAGATGATCTTCTCAATACCATTCTTGGCATAGAAGGAATTTGCGCTGTTTCTTATTGGAAGTGTTTCAGGGGATTGCTTCCTGATGAGTTGGATTTCCCGGGAAGGGAAACGAAGGGAAGTGATGATCCTGTAAACATGCTGATCAATTATGGTTATGGAATACTATATAATCGTGTATTGAATGCAGTAATGATAAACGGATTGAATCCGCACATTGCTTTTCTTCACAGAGAGCAGAAGCAGAAACCAACACTTGTGTTTGATCTGATAGAGCAGTTCAGGGCGCCGGTTGTTGACAGGACAGTGATTGCTGCACTTAGAAGAAAGATGAAGATAAAAATTGAGAAGAATTTTCTTGATGATTCAACTAAGCAGAATATTGCGGGTAAAGTGCTGGCGAGACTAAACTCAGAGATAACTTACGGCGGCAGGAAGATCACATACAACGATCTGATATTTGTGAAGACAAAAGAATTAGTGAAACACATCAAGGGCGAAGTAGTGAACTATTGTCCTTACATATTCAAGTGGTAAAAATAAAACTTGATGCCGGTCTCATGAGAAAATGCAAAGCCAATTCTTGCACAGAATCAATGTTTACGGCAACAACATATTTCTAATGAAAACAGAAAAGTCTGTATTGCCATTTGTCGTGAGAAATTGATTCCCGACTATGCTATTTTCTAATAAAGAATTGCAGTTTAGAATTGTCAATTTTCTCATAAGCAATTTCAAGCAGAATTAGAACTTGCCGTGAGAAACTCTTAATGACATTTAATCACATGCAGTTAGCTTCAAATTGAACTGATGATTTGTCACCAAACATGGTATTTGAAAATCCTTTATGAGAAAATTGAAATGTTGATAAAACTGATTGGAATAGTTACTTTTGCAAAGCCTGAAGAATAAGTTATTGATATTGTACTCTTTAGGACTTAATCGAACCATAGTGGAATTGAGACATTTCAATTCAACAATATCTTCATACATAATGAGCATTCTGCAATTTAATCTTTTTCTTTAGGACTTAATCGAACCATAGTGGAATTGAGACGTTACAGTGGATGTTATTACTATTGTCTTGAACTTCAAGACAAACCTTTAGGACTTAATCGAACCATAGTGGAATTGAGACTCTTAAAAAATTCCTCATTTCACTTTCCTCATCATAATAAAGTCTTTAGGACTTAATCGAACCATAGTGGAATTGAGACACTAGGAAGTTTTCAACCTCATGATAACCGTATGAGGGCATTATGTCTTTAGGACTTAATCGAACCATAGTGGAATTGAGACCCATTTACTTAGCTCCTTCCTTCATAAATCTTTTTATACTTTGCGTGATCTTTAGGACTTAATCGAACCATAGTGGAATTGAGACAATAAGAGGTTCATTTCCCCCTCCTCAGACCGTTAGTCTCTGCATCTTTAGGACTTAATCGAACCATAGTGGAATTGAGACATTTATTATTAAGGAGTTTTTGTGATTTCAGTGGTGATACTGATACTATTAGGAAGCTTTAGGACTTAATCGAACCATAGTGGAATTGAGACGTTTGTCCCGTGATCGGGGGCTTCCCCTTTGTTGTGAGGCGTCTTGTTCCTCAGCATGCGGGGCTTTAGGACTTAATCGAACCATAGTGGAATTGAGACATTTTCTTAGTTCCTACTACTTCTTCAAGCTCGTCGGCGTATAAATCTTTAGGACTTAATCGAACCATAGTGGAATTGAGACATTTTATAAAAATATTTAATCCTGGATTGAATGAAAAATGTAAGCTTTAGGACTTAATCGAACCATAGTGGAATTGAGACCCTAATAATAAGGATGTCAGATTTTTTTTGTGTGCTATGTCATGATGCCTTTAGGACTTAATCGAACCATAGTGGAATTGAGACCTTGCCATTGATTAGTGGCTTCTTTGTTTTACGGAGGGTCCCTCTTTAGGACTTAATCGAACCATAGTGGAATTGAGACATTTGCCTTTAAGACAATCAATTTGACCTCCTTTCTTTAAAACTTTAGGACTTAATCGAACCATAGTGGAATTGAGACGCTTGCAGGGGTTGAGGAATTGAGACTTTATATACAGGATTTGTTTCTTTAGGACTTAATCGAACCATAGTGGAATTGAGACGTTTATCTTTATAATCTTTTCCTCCTGTGTAATCACAGGCTTTAGGACTTAATCGAACCATAGTGGAATTGAGACATCTCGGATCGAATAGTTCTGCGTCGATCTGATTCCCGACCTCAACTCTTTAGGACTTAATCGAACCATAGTGGAATTGAGACCCTGTTGGTGAGCACGATGATGGTTTCGGTGCGCATCGGGAACTTTAGGACTTAATCGAACCATAGTGGAATTGAGACACCCATCTTCACTTGTGTACTGCCACTTTGGTTCCCACCTTTAGGACTTAATCGAACCATAGTGCCCGCGCAAGTATCGAAGCTTCGAGAGCATTGCAGCTATATAAAGATGTAAACTATTTAAATGAAAGGACTTCGATTGCGGGCAGGCCTGCCTGCCGTTAGAGGCGATGAATGTAGAATGGTCAATGAATTTTGATGGGCATTATGAATGAAGAATACATTAGGGCAGGCAGGGAATTGAGAATTAAACTGAAACCTCAGAAAAGTCACCAAATGGATTCTTCGCTGCGCTCAGAATGACAAGTTCGGGATGAGTTTGAAAAGAGATTCTGTAGAGGTCAATAGATTTAGAATACAGAATGGCTGGCAAAAAGCTGGGAAAAGGAAGAAATAGATTATTGATTTTGATGAAGCATATTATTGCTTGTCATTCTGAGCAAGCGTGCCTGACTCAGTCAGGCGCAGCGCAGCGAAGAATCCACATTCATACTTTAAATCATTGTGTAAATTTTTGTGCGGGAAATACGTTATACCTTTACTTCATCCATCCTCCTCTTGAGTAGATTCAATGTTTAGTTTTTTGTGTGAGAACTACTTCAGGCACAGCACAGTCCAAGAAGTACTTGAGCTACAAATACAAATTGAATTCGCAGTGTTGATTTTTCCAAGCTCATCCAACTACTTGTTATTCTATACGAACCTAGCCGCTCCTGAATATTCTTGGAAAGACAAATAGTCAAACAAACAATGCCAAGGGGTTACATAGCAGATGTCGATAGCCAAACTGAAAATCACCCAATGGGTTCTTCGCTTCCTGCCTGAAGAGATGAATCCGGAATGAATATTTCGTGTTGTGATTCAAGACGAATTGATTTTTAGGGCAAGAGATTTGATTTCATTAAAGCATTAAGCGAATTGAGACTTCAGAGAGAAGGGCAGTTGCCGAGACTGCTTGTTGTAAGCCCAAATCAAGTTGTGGAAAATTCGAGTGAAGTTACCAGGTTTCCATTTCAACTTGTAAAAACACTAGGTCAACTTGTAAGTACTCAAGGTCAACTTGTAAGTACTCAAGGTCAACTTGTAAGAACACCAAGTCAACTTGTAAGAACACCAAGTCAACTTGTAAGAACACCAGGTTAACTTGTAAGAACACCAGGTCAACTTGTTAGAAGTCTAGATCAAGTTGTAAGCACTCCAGTTCAAGTTGCAAGCACTCCAGGCCAAGTTACAAGCACTCCAGATCAAGTTGTAAGCACTCCAGTTCAAGTTGCAAGCACTCCAGGTCAAGTTGTGAGCACTCCAGATCAAGTTGCAAGCACTCCAGTTCAAGTTGTAAGCACTCCAGTTCAAGTTGCAAGCACTCCAGTTCAAGTTGCAAGCACTCCAGGGCAAGTTGCAAGAACTCCATGTCAAATTGTAAGAAGAGCAGGTTAATCTGTAAGAAGTCCTGGGCAAGTTGTGAGAGCTTCAGGGCAAATTGTTATTAACGTCTCCGCTGAGTCTCAGCTTCACCGGACTGAGCGGGAAGACATGTTGCGTAAAAAAATCGAGTTACAAAAATTTAAAAAATTACTCAATATCAACCCTCTGTGTTCGAACTATAAAGTCGGCGGGTAACTTAGCGAGGACGAGATTATGTATAAAATCTCTATTTAGAAATCTTGCTATAGTTTGGAAAAATTCGAATATGTAATCTCTAATAGATTAGAAATCAAACATTCATTAAATAGAAAAAGACTACGCTATGAAAAACATTTCAACATTTTTGGTCTTTCTGTTTGCAATAATGAGCACTACATCCTGCGAAGAATTTGTTACGGGCAGTGCCGACAGGGCTGTCGGTGTTTCTAACGTACGTGTTGAGTTCCTTTACTTCACTCCCTATTTTGTAGAATTCAGTTCTACAATTGATAATTGGACTCCGCGTACACCTGAGCTTATTGCAGAAAGGACGTACGCATATTCATACAGGGAAACGGGCTCTCAAAACCTGTTGAGTGTTAAATTCAAATTGTTGAACCCCCCGCCCGACTACTTTGATTTGACTTCCTGGATTAACGGCGGAGGAGGAATCAGGTATGCAAATGTTTATATCAACGGGCAAAAACTTGGAAATGAATATGCAATTGATAATGGACTACTTGGCTCAAACATCTCCTTTGCGCTTGATGAAAGAGGAAACCCATTTCCGATTGGCGAACCAATAAATCCCGACCCGCGAATTCCGCCGGAAGTGTTCACTGCAAAGAGGCTTGTGCAGCTTAGAACACCTCCGCCAGATAAACCCTATGTACATGGTTGGCTACAGGCATTGCATAATAATATGTATCCGAACGAGGTCAGCATGATTGAGGTTAAAAGCATCAAATTGTATAAGTACATTAACGGAATACAGGATCCGATACTTTTCTATTCATATACTTACCAGCCCAATTCGAATTTCACGGACGGCGGACTTTACTACAGATATCCGTTCTACCCTCCCGGAGACTATCACCAACCGATGACAGCGTATGTTACAATCAATAACAACGGTATTGCTGAGTTCAGGCCATCAGACAGGAAGGAGAAAGTCTGGCATTTCTGGCATGAACCCCGCGTGCTGTTTCCTCCGGATGCGGTTGCAATGCGCTTGGAATGTGAAATGCGAATATCAGGTAACTGTACAGTTCAGGCAGGCGCAGACTTCAAGTCACAGTTCTCTGCCACAGGGGTGGAAAGCGGAGCGGGTGATTGGTACTTTCAAAACTCACAATGGCAGAATGTTATTTTTGACTCAAGGTAGAAGGGAATTCGAAGAATGACGTGAATAGTCTGAGTAATAGCGAAGAAAATCCTTTGACCTGAGAAAACGAAAACACTGAGTTGAGAAGTGTAAGTTGCATTTGTTCTTTAACATTTCCGTATTTCTTAGTTTCGGAATTTCAGAGCAATTGCTATATTTCTGTAATTATTAACAGACATATTATATCTGCTCATGAAAGAACTGGAAAACTTTAAGAAGAAGACCGGCAGAACTGATAACATAAAATATTCTCAAATAAGAAAGTTCAAGAGAGCTTCAACTCCGGCAGACCTAACTTACAGAGAAACGCACATGATCAAAGGGTCGGTTTGGAGCATTCAAGACAGAGATGTACCGTTTGAAGGCGGAAGGATGGAGGATGAATTCAAAGACTATACTCGCCCTGCACTGGTTACTGAGACACCTTCAGAATTCGGAGATTATGAGTTAGTAAATGTTGCTCCGGGATCTTCACATCCTTTTTATAGAAACAACGGATTCAGAGATCTTGTAGCTTGGGTGCCAGGGGAAGCGCTTGACAGAACAACATATTTCAGAGTGTTTCATAGATTTTATGTCCGTCAACCCAGACTACTTAAGAAATTGTCTGCAATTTCTGAAAACTTAGTTTTGAGACTTGATGCAAAGCTCAAAGAGGAGTCTGCCAAATGACTGTTGCTGAGATTTTAAAGAAATGGAGTGAGCATAAAAAGGTGAGTGATAAAGAATGCCGCGAATTGTACAAGCAATTATACACAATGTGTAGAGATAAATTTAGTTCGTATTTTGAAGAAACTGAAATAGAAGATATTGTCTCAAATACTGTACTTATAATTTATAAGTCTATCGAGTCTCAGAAGTCTGACTTTTGGAAAAATCTATCTTCTAAAGCCAATGAACAAGTGACGGCTTATATTTATCAAATTATGCGTACATCTTCAAATAAATCAAAAGACATAATAGATAAAAAGGAAAGTCGGATTGTTAATGCAATTAGTAAGAATCTAAGCAAACTTGAAAAAGAAGGTGTGATAATCAAAATTGAGAAGCACTTTGCGGTAAGTGGTGTAAAGTTTTGCAAAGAGTTTTATAACGGAAGTATTTCTTTACCATACCAGAGTTTAAGACGAGGACAGACAATGTTAGATCATACTGTGCTTTTGGAGTATATGAAAATTGTAATTGAGCGTTTGGGTAACAAGTGTTTTTCGAAATCCGACATGATACATCTCATTCGTGAGAATACTGACGAATTTGGATCTTCAATAATTGAATCGGAGGAAATTGATATTCCATCAAAAGACAGTGATACAAAAGATTCTAATTTGATTGAAGAGATGCTGTTAAAGTTTAATAATTGTTTCTCAGAATCAGAAAGAATTGAAAGAGCGTTGATTTTTGTGTGTAAACTTTTTTATCAATTTACTTTGATGGAAATAAAGGAAATTCTGATGTCCTACACTTCCTGGAATTCTAGTTCGCTTCAGTCAATAAGCAATGCAATGAAAGATGTTTCTAATTGCATAGGATTGAACAGAGCATCGGATGACAACACAGAAAGGAGTAAACTATTCAATGAGTTTGTTACCCGTTTAAGTCAAATATATTTTACAGATGACATCCATGAACAATTTCAACAAATCAAGAACAAACACTACTAAGGAGTAAATTATGTCCAATTTCATGAATAACGTATTCAATCCACCTGCTTCTTTACAAAGCGGGCAAATATGGCATTGCAATGCGCTGAACCGAAATCTGCTGATAACTGAGGTTGACGAATCATACAACAGTATCGGTATAGTAAGGGCGATGGTTATAAAAAACTCGAACATACTTGCAGATGAAAACGAAGTTTCTATTGAGCTTGATGAGCTTCTTGGGCTTGCACTTGGCAAGGTAAATGTTACTTTGAGGATCACAGACGGTCCTGTATGCAAAGAAGATCTCTCCTTCTATTGCGGTGACATTCCGGAAAAATACATATCCAAAGTCAGCCAAGCCGTGAAAAAGATTCCATCATATACCGAGGAACAGATGTTCACGATCAACAATATCCTCGATGAACTTCAGCCATTGAGGGAAAGGGCGATTCATAAAGCAGATGAATCAGCAAGAAGATTCAGCGATTCACTTGTTGAAGTTAGTTTATTGGAACAGCTTAGTCTGCAACCGGAGATTGTGTATGATTACGGACTTGCTGCAGCAGATGGTAACGATCTTGAAGGTGCCAATGCATTCTGGAAGAAGGAAAAGAATTCAGAACTTACAATGATAGGATCTGAAGATGAATTGTTTGAGACTTTCCTAAGTATAGTTGATAAAGGACTATATTTTGTTTGCTATAGCCAGAGATTTAAGTCTGTATCAAACGTAAAATTAAACAACGGTTATGTTGAAGTTCATGCAAACCCTAAGTTAGTGAATTTTGGAAGCGAGGGAAAAGTATTCAGCCTGTTTAAAGAAATAAATTCCCTTTCTCCGGGGATATGGGAATTGTCTTTTGTGGCTGACGGCAGATTATATGCTTTTCCTCTTAAATTGAGTTGAGAAATGGCATCAGTAGAAGAAGCGAATTCTCTTTCTAGGATAAAAAATTACTTACGGGCAAAGGGGATTTATGAAGAATTGCTTTCAGAAGATAGTGGTATCAGAAATCGGACTATTTTAAAAGAAGAGATAGAGCGGTGCGAGCGTGAATATCAAAAGTCTATTCAGAATATGGGGATAGGTGAAGCCCAGTTTCCAATTTATCATCAAGAAGAAAAATGTGCTTCGATTATAAAACTGAAGGCTTCAACAGATGCTAAAGGTAATATCCCACTTGATATTAAGAATGTGATAGAATGCCTTTTGGAAGAGTTGAGCAGAATTTTAAAAAGGGACGATAACAAATTCCGCAATTTTTTTCATACATTCTCTTGGGATTTAGATAAACTATGTTGCTATGTTGAAGTTGCTGATACTAAGAAATTAGTTGTTAGCAAGTCGTATGAACTTGCTGCAGCAATGGCAATAATTTCTTACATTATCAACATTCCGGTAGGTGCCGATTATATTTTCACAGGGACGCTCGCTTCAGATAAATCTAAGGTGAGAATTGGACCTGTCGATCTTATTGATGTTAAACGAAAAGCGGTATTGGCAGAAAGACCAGCTACAAGAGCGTTCTTTGTCCCAACTTCAAATGAACAGTATTCAAACCCTGCTATCCCCGAAGACAACTTGGGTTCTGTATTGTCAAAAGTTTTCGTGAATTTCGATGATGATCTTGCGGCTGCACTTTATGAATATTCAGATAAAGAGCCAAAAGATTTTTGTCCGCGACTCATAAGTCTGAGGCTGAAAGAAATCGAAGACAATAAAGGTGTACCTATCACAATTTTTGCATTTAAACATCCACAGATCGAAGATAACGAAATTAAAGAGGCGATTCATTTTCTTGAAAGGGATGTCGCCGACCTGATATTTAGACACTCGAAAGGTATTGTAATTGACGGACTAAAGTTGAGCTGTCTTACCCCTGTTCTGGTTTCTTGTCCAATTTTGAGGAATGGAAATCAGAATTTTATAGCAACCAGGTATAGTAACCCCAAGGAAAGCAATGCCAAAGCATGCGTGGTTAAGACACCGGTACAGACTAAAGACTTGAAGTACTTAGTAGGGGATGTTTTGGAATACAAAGCACCGGAATCCAAGATTGTTCCGGCTAAAGTGAATAATCAATTAAAATAATTTAAGCAATTTTAGCTACCTGTACTTGTGACTCTTTGAAACTCTGATCACAAGCTGTCAATTTGTTGCTCTCACTTTTTTCTGCAATTCTTTTGGAAATTCCCCCGTTTCCCCCCTCTTATTGGATATGAAGACAAACAATCCAATATTCGACATGAAAAAAACAAACAGAATCAAGGGCACCAAGCAAGACGAAAAATTCGTTAATAATAACATCAGGAACAAGCTTTCCGATTCGAAAGCTTCCAAACTCCCCTTCATACGCGATGTTAAGTCGCTCTATAAAATGATGAAAGATCCTGATGTCAGCATGGGATTCAAAAGCATTGCCGTCGGCGCTTTGGCTTATTTCATTCTTCCTGCCGATGCAGTTCCTGATGTTGTTCCTTTCTTGGGATTTCTTGATGATGCCGGGGTAGTGACTGCCGCTGTAAGCTATCTGAAAAGTCAGATAAAAGGATACGACAAATGAAATCATACAATCATCAATTTCCCTGATGTGAATTACCCCAAACGTTCCGAAGCAACTATGTTCAGCAGGATATGTATATGAGGCGGATGCCGATTATCTCCCGGCTCCGCCACGCAAAGATGAACAAGTTCAAAACCAAACAAATTAATTGAAGCGCAATATGAATGACAGATACCTCAGATTGCTCAAACATCCGCAATGGTTCCGAAAAAGAGATGAAGTGGTAAAACGCGACGGTCATAAATGTAGAAACTGCGGAAGCAGTGAGAAACTCAGCGTGCACCACAGACAGTACCATGTATGCAAAAATACAGGCAAGCAGAAACTGCCATGGCAGTATGATACGAAACATCTGATCACACTTTGCAGGAAGTGTCATGACGCCGGTCATTCAAAATTCAAAATTCCAACTTACAAAATCTAAGAAAATTATGAAAAACTTTTTTAAGAATTTCGGATTCTCCGGAAACGGTCACAGTGACTCAGCTTCAGTTGTTGAGAGTATGCCGTCCATTAGCAAAGAGATATTTGTGGATGATACTCCTCCAAAGGTCAATACGGAAAAGGACCTGAATAAGAACGAGTTCATGATTTACCTGCAGAGTAATTTCTCCTCATTGGGATTCTCCGACGGTTATCATAATCCTGATGATCAGTACAGAATTGCAGTTGAATCCATGATAAGAAATGAAGCTGCCCTGAAAGCAGAAGCTGTTATCCAGGAAAAGAAGGACCAGTTGCTCCGCCTCAGGACTTTCATTATTAATATAGGCAAATCATCCCCCGAAGATAAAGAAATTGCAGAAGCAAACATCAGGTGTCTTGAGGAAGCTATCAAAGAACTTATGATCGAAAAAGAATACGCGGTGAATTCAGGACAAAGCGCAGAACAAGGAATTGTTATGAAAGCCATCTCCAACTACAGGGCCGGTTTTAAGAAGGGTGTATCCGCTTATGCTAATGAAAAACTTTTTGCCAAATCAACTAACATGTTCAACTAATATGAAAATCATTCTAAGGTTTTGCTGCCTCATTACAGGAGATGATTATCAAATGCTCAAGGATGATACTTCGGCAAGCCGAAAGAAAACTGTATTGCTTGGAATAAGTGTGCTGATTCCGGTCATGGTTTGGTTCATTTGCGGATACATGCTTTCGGCTGTGATACTCAAAAATCCTGAATCAATTGCTATACTTGCGGCGATCTTCTGTGCTCTTATAGTATTTGTAATTGAGAAGTCAGTGATAACGGTAAACGGAAATAAATTGATCCTCTACTATAGGGTATGTCTTGCTATTCTTGTATCTGTTATTGGTGCAACCATTATTGATGAGGTTATTTTTAAGAATGACATTGATCAACAGCTTGAGCTAATGCAAAGAGTTGAGACCGAACAGGAACTTGCAAAGCATGATTCATTGTGGAATCAAAGACTCATCAGGCAGGACTCCAATGTGAGGATTGCTTACGCAAACTGGGACAGTTCAATGAGAAGAATACAGTTTGAAGTTACAGGCGTGAAAGGTACCGGAGTGAAGGGATATGGAGCCGTTACGAAAGCAATGGTAGAGTCGGCTGACAAATATCTTAGAGTTTATGAGAATGAGTCTGCAAAACTGGATTCTGCAAGAGTTGATTCTGACAGGGAAAGAATTATTCAACAAGAGAAGATCAACAGTTCTTACAATGACAATTCACTTCTAAAGAGGATCAAGGCAATGTTTCAGCTTGTTTTCTCGGATATCTTCATGGCAGCTTTCTATTTTCTGTTTACAGTATTCTTCATCTTCCTTGAGTGTATGCCAATCATGATAAAATTTGTTTCAAGCAGGACCAACTATGAAAGGAGAATTGAACTGGAAGAAGAAATTGGGGAAAGAAGGATGAAAAGAATCAGTGACATCAGTAAAGGAATGAACTTTAATGAGCCTGATATGTCAAGAACAATAACAAATCACTTTTCATATCTAAAACCGGAAAGGAGGTAGAGCCATGTTTTTGTTGCCAATATTAACCAGGATGATTGCAGTTAAGATTGTGATTAAAGTCATTAAGAAGATATTGAAGTGATGAACACCCCCCGAACCGATGCCGATACCATGCCGAGACTCTGACCTACGATGAGAATCCGGCGGATGCCGATCAAACGGCCTCCGCCAAGCATTGATGCCGTGAAATATTTTTAATTTTTAATTTCTAATTTTTAATTCTCAAGAAATGAGACAGAACATTTATTTATTCTCAAACTCGATCCTCAGAAAAAAGAACAATACTCTCTGCCTGCAAAGCATGAACGGACGAGAAGCCGTGCATGAGGCGGATATAGACGAGAATGAACAGGATGTTGTGCTGATAGGGAAAAGAGAATCGGAAGAGAACGGCAAAAGCAAATTCGTCCCTGCGCAGAATATTGACTCTGTCTATGCGTTCGGCGAAATGTATTTCACTTCAGGATTTCTTACTTGTATGGCTAAGTATTTTATTCCGGTTCACTTCTTCAATTATTACGGCAACTATACCGGAACTTTCTATCCAAAGGAAGAGATCAACTCGGGCAATATTGCTCTGCTTCAGGCGGAGTGCTATCTGAATCAGCAAAGCAGACTTTCAGTTGCAAGAAGCTTCATTAAAGGAGCATATTACAATTCATTATCGAATCTAAAGTATTATCAGTTCAGAGGAGCAAATGTTGATCATGTCATTGAAAGAATGGAAGCATTGGGAAATTCTTTGGATAGTGTTAACTCGGTCGGCGCTCTCATGGGAATAGAGGGAAACATAAAGAACGTTTATTATGAGGGCTGGAAGATCGTGATGAAGCAGGAACTGGAATTTGAAAAGCGCGTGAAAAATCCGCCTGACAATATGGTCAACAGTATGATCTCCTTCGGGAATGCAATGATGTATTCGACATGCCTGAATGAGGTCTACAGAACCGGACTTGTTCCTTCTATCGGGTTTCTTCACAGTCCCGGTGATAACCGCCTGCCGCTGAGCTTTGATCTGGCAGAAATATTCAAACCGGTGATCACCGATAAAGTGATATTCAAATTGATAAACCTGGGCATGATAACGGAAAAGGATTTCAACAGGAAGACAGGTTTCCTGAGAATGAACGATGATGCAAGGAAAAAGTTTGTGCAGGAGTTTGAAGACCGTCTTAAGACTACGATCATGCATAAGGAACTGAAGCGCAGTGTATCATATAAGACTCTTGTACGGCTTGAGTGTCACAATCTCATAAGCTATCTCAAAAGCAGAAAAGAATATCAACCGTTTAAATCATCAAACTAACACTCAAAACTAACACTAAGATGAAAATGTATTACATAGCCGTTTACGATATTGCTTCACCGTCAAGACTGCAGAAAGTACTGAAGACATTCAGAAAGTATCTGACATGGATACAGAACTCCGCTTTCGAAGGAGAACTTAATGAAACACAATTCAAGGCACTATCAACGGAATTGCGAACAATTGTAAACAGAAAGAAAGACTCTCTGCTTTTCTTCTACGCTGACAATAAGAAATACATCGCGCAAAGAAGAATAGGTATTTCCAAGAATGAACCGACACAGTTCTTTTGAATATAATGGCTGGGTTCACCCCCTCCCAACCTCACCCAAATGGGGGAGGCGTTCTTTCGGAAGCAGGTAGAATTGAGCGAGCTAATGATATCATGTGCAGACAAAGTTCTCTTAATTTATTGGTTGGGACATACCCCCACCCAACTTCCCCCTGAAGGGGGAGGGGTCTTTTCGAAAGCAAGTAGAATTGAGTGAGCTAACGATACAATGTTCAGACAAAGTTCTCTTTAATTTATTTGCTGGGGTTTACTTCCATCGAATCTCCCTGTCGGACTGAGGAATCTTATTGGAAATTGCAGGTCTAAATTCTGATCAAGTAAACCCTCCCCTTCAGGGGAGGGCAGGGAGGGGTGATGAAATCAAAAAAATAAATCAAAATCAAACACTACCATGGAACTTCAAACAAACACAATCACGACAAACGAAACAAAGACAACACTTGTAATAGGATTCTTCAGGGAAGATGATGTGAGAAAGGGTTACGCATACTATAGAGGCAAGTACTATGACTCAATAAAGAATCTGGTTGATCCGCAACAGGTCATTAAATACTCTGAGGATGCGGCGATAGGTTATGTGATAGGCAAGGATTATTACGATGAGCAATGTTATGCGCTTCATATATGCGATGTCAGGTATGACGATGATCAGATGAAAATTGAATACATTGTCAACGGCCGGCTTGGATTTGATTCAAGATTCATTACTAGGTCACTCAGAAATATTATTCCTCAGGAAAAGCTGTGTGAAGGTTATCTGCCTGTATGCTCAATTGTTGACTCTTCTGTGATAAAGAGATTCATCAATGAAGAAACTGCTCTTGCCAGGATCAAGCCGCTTCAGAAGAAGAATGACTGGAAAGGAATTTACGATCTGTTCTCACCTGTGAGCGAACTTCCGAACAAGCCAAACCTATGGGACAATGTTGCAGTAATCTCTCAACTTTCGTTTGCCACTGCAAAACTCTCTGAAGTCTATGTGAATCTTAAGCATCAGTTCAAAGACGACAACGATAAGAACAAATTTCTTGTCACAAAGAAGAAGTACAGAGAAGAGACGATCATGCTGAGGAAGAGATGCATAGAGCTTGATCCTTTGTTTCCCGGATATTACTCGAATCTTGGCTATACACATTATCAGCATGTAAGAGAACTCATGCTGCCCGGCGGAAGAAGGGATGGCAATATCAAAGAAGAAGCCGCAAAAGCAATTGAGTATATTGACATGGCGCTGGATATTGATCCGCAGAGAATTCCTGATCTGTACAGAAAGGGACAGTTGCTTTGTAAGGTCGTTCCGAATCAGAAACTGTTTGCAAAAGGATGCCGTAACCCTGATACAGACACTATCAAAGCGGCGAATGATGACTTGCAAAAGGGGATTGACAGCTATGAAAAGATAAGGGAAATATGGGAGATACTTCCGGTGCTTGAGGACAAGAGAACCAAAAGATATCAGAAGGAATATGTTAAGTCATTATATAATCTTGCAAGCGCTTATGGAGATAAAGCTCCCGACCTTTGGGATGTAAGTGATTGCCTTAATTTGCCTGACGGTTCATTTTCAAAAGAGTTATCCGTGAACGAGAATCACTCTGTAGATACAATTAATTCCGCTTTGCTGAGAATGGAAGAATGTTGCGCTGCGGATAATGTTGCACTTCAGACAACGCTCAATTTGCCGGAACCAATTGTAACTGCCAGAGCAAACGGAAATGTAGAGGGTGTATTCAAACTATACAATACAGGCAAGTTGTATCTGCAAAAATATCAGTTGCTTACAACGGGAACACCGGAGCAGAAGATCGAATCAGCAGATTGTCTTATCAAGGCGGAGAAATTTCTGAAGGCGGCATTGTCGTTTAACTGGAGCAGGGAGCAGGCAAATCAATCAAAGGACTTCATTGCAGAGAGACTCGCGCGAGTCCTGATAATTAAAGGTGAATATTCGGAAGCTGCAAACATTATCAGGAAACACATGAAGAAATTTTCTATGTACTACATCAGATATACACTTGCGGCGGCGTTGATAAAGGCGGGTAAGAAAGATGAGGCAATGAAGGAGCTTGAAATTGCAATGATGAACGAGAGATCGAATGCTGAGATGTGGAAAGGATATTACATGAAGTTTGCATGCGCGCTTAATGAAGGCAAATATTCGGATGCGCTGGAAAATTTAAGGAAGGCGGATATGCATGCAAAGAGTTCAGGCCGGAGAGCTGTTGAGAGACTTGTGAAGGGAAGGGCAATGATAAGCAAGAGCATGGGTGACAATGAAAAATACAGTGAAGCCATGAATCAATTGCGTTCAATAAGAAGCAAAGGTACAATTCAGTCAGATCGCAACAGACAGACAATGAAAGCAATCTGATTCACTTCGACCTGCGGAAATTTTCTGTCCAAAAGTTCAAGCAGAATATAAAGTTAACAAAACGGTTAAGATTTCAAACTTCGACCTCCCGGGATTTTGATAGAAGAGGGGGTCGAAGTAATTTTACATTGTATAAAGTTGATTTTCGGCTTAATTTGCCACTGTATTTAACGTATCTAAATCGAACCATAGTGGAATTGAGACCTTGCATCTTTGGTTTCGATGCTCTCATTGATTCTTATCTAAATCGAACCATAGTGGAATTGAGACTCCGACAAGTATGACTTCATCAAGAAGTATGCTGAAATCTAAATCGAACCATAGTGGAATTGAGACATACCGATTTACCGCTTGATGAAACCGCTAAATTTCATCTAAATCGAACCATAGTGGAATTGAGACTCTTTCTTACTTTGCTTTTTAGCTTCTGTATCACCGATCTAAATCGAACCATAGTGGAATTGAGACCTTGCTTATTATTTCTACATAGTGGTAATGCCACATAATCTAAATCGAACCATAGTGGAATTGAGACAACGCAAACGCTACAAAGTAAAGTACGAATATCCAGATCTAAATCGAACCATAGTGGAATTGAGACAGTCAGCTACTTATAGCAAGTCTATTGTATAGCTGAATCTAAATCGAACCATAGTGGAATTGAGACAATGACATTCTCAAATTAAGGAGGGCAATATCCAAAATCTAAATCGAACCATAGTGGAATTGAGACCTTTGTGATTTGAATTGCATATTTGTCAATCTCACTTGATCTAAATCGAACCATAGTGGAATTGAGACACGAATGTCCGTTGTGCGATTCTCAGGATTTCCCCAATCTAAATCGAACCATAGTGGAATTGAGACTTTGGTTTGGAAAAAGCTGTAGGGTGTGGTACCTCTTATCTAAATCGAACCATAGTGGAATTGAGACCTTTCACTCGCATCGAATCTGTTCTTGCTTTGCAGATGATCTAAATCGAACCATAGTGGAATTGAGACCGCCTGGAAAGGTTGATGCTGGCCAAAAGCACATTCATCTAAATCGAACCATAGTGGAATTGAGACCATTGCAATCAAACTCCTGCGAGAAAAATCCATTATATCTAAATCGAACCATAGTGGAATTGAGACGGTTTTAAGTTCTTTCCAATCCTCTAAATTTGCCAAAGATCTAAATCGAACCATAGTGGAATTGAGACGTACTCCCTCTACTCCATCAACTTTGTAACGGTTAGATCTAAATCGAACCATAGTGGAATTGAGACTGCCAGTTCAATTAGACTTGGATAATCTTCTCTAACATCTAAATCGAACCATAGTGGAATTGAGACGTGGTAGCACACCCGATCCAAGTTTTTTGTGAACCTTATCTAAATCGAACCATAGTGGAATTGAGACCGTATTATATCTTTCAATGTCATCAAACAAATCACCCGATCTAAATCGAACCATAGTGGAATTGAGACTATTGCCGTTTGGAAAGTGTTTAAATCTTTTGCAAAAATCTAAATCGAACCATAGTGGAATTGAGACTCGCAAAATTTGCAATTACTTGATTTTCTTTCCGCCTTAATCTAAATCGAACCATAGTGGAATTGAGACTCTACCTCGGGCAAGGCGCAGATTTGGAACCGTTAATCTAAATCGAACCATAGTGGAATTGAGACCGAGCTACGATGACATGGCTGCCATTCTTCTCGTCCTATCTAAATCGAACCATAGTGGAATTGAGACAAGTTAAGAAAGAAAAACAAAGGCAAGAGCTGTTTAATCTAAATCGAACCATAGTGGAATTGAGACTTGTTGATGAAGAAACAAATTTTACCGAATAATTTGCATCTAAATCGAACCATAGTGGAATTGAGACTTAAATTTCTTTTTCGATGTAGTTTATTGCACCCCTATCTAAATCGAACCATAGTGGAATTGAGACTATAACGGCTCAACAGAATTAACTAAGTTTGGAATAAATCTAAATCGAACCATAGTGGAATTGAGACTAATGTGATAAAATAAATGATAACTTGCTAATCCCAAATCTAAATCGAACCATAGTGGAATTGAGACTTGGTGTTTGGTTCAGATGCAACTCCGAATCATTAGGATCTAAATCGAACCATAGTGGAATTGAGACGCTTTTGTTGATAGTAACTATGTTGTCGTGTAAGTCAATCTAAATCGAACCATAGTGGAATTGAGACTATCGTTTCGAAGGTGTTAATATCTTCGCCAGATCGAAAATCTAAATCGAACCATAGTGGAATTGAGACCAATTCCGAGTTCTGTTGCTTGTTTCTTGAGTGATTTGATCTAAATCGAACCATAGTGGAATTGAGACTTAACTTCTGTGGTAAAGACCCAACCGAAAAAAGTGATCTAAATCGAACCATAGTGGAATTGAGACCTTTCCTTTCTTGTTAATGATTTTTTTCTTCATCAACATCTAAATCGAACCATAGTGGAATTGAGACTCTGATTTTCAAATTATCTATTTGCAGTATTCAACAAATCTAAATCGAACCATAGTGGAATTGAGACTAAATTGTGAAACTAAGGACTGTGATAATTCCAATTGATCTAAATCGAACCATAGTGGAATTGAGACTTTTTCATAGGTTATCGGATAGTATGACTTAATCCATCTAAATCGAACCATAGTGGAATTGAGACATAACTCCATCAAGTGTCCCGTAATTTTGTTGCCTGTATCTAAATCGAACCATAGTGGAATTGAGACATGCACATGTGTCGAATCGATCATACACTTGTCGCCGAATCTAAATCGAACCATAGTGGAATTGAGACGGGATCTCAATTGAATCAGGAAATGAAATCTGCGATCAATCTAAATCGAACCATAGTGGAATTGAGACTGATGATTCTGTTGCCGATGGATTTACCGTGGCGGTAATCTAAATCGAACCATAGTGGAATTGAGACTGAGCAGCTTTCGCCATTGATCTTGTGAATTGCTTCGTATCTAAATCGAACCATAGTGGAATTGAGACGAATCTCTCTGTTCCGAGTCTGACGATCTTGCCGCCATCTAAATCGAACCATAGTGGAATTGAGACGTTTGTGAGCTGTGCCGTTTGAAACCAAATGCGACCATCTAAATCGAACCATAGTGGAATTGAGACTTGCTGAGGAGAACGATGTTCTTTTCTCCGAATGAATCAAATCTAAATCGAACCATAGTGGAATTGAGACTCTCTGGGAACACTGCAACTATCTGTGTTGTACCCGCTGATCTAAATCGAACCATAGTGGAATTGAGACCCGAGTTCTTCAGCTGGGACTAAGAAATCAAATCTGAATCTAAATCGAACCATAGTGGAATTGAGACTCACATTTGTACCTGGAAGCCTCTTGGGATCAGTCAAATCTAAATCGAACCATAGTGGAATTGAGACGTGTATCCATAGATTGCCTTATCCTCGACTTTCATTTCATCTAAATCGAACCATAGTGGAATTGAGACGTTCTTATCAGCTTTCGAGGTGCTGAATGAAGACATTCTTATCTAAATCGAACCATAGTGGAATTGAGACTAGTTTGAACTCTGTAAACTTTAAAACAAGGCAAGAATCTAAATCGAACCATAGTGGAATTGAGACGTTCGGTCGGTTCTTGAAACGCAGTTTCAAATCCTTATCTAAATCGAACCATAGTGGAATTGAGACATCCTTGGACCATAATTGCGACGATCAAAATCGTCATATCTAAATCGAACCATAGTGGAATTGAGACTTTCATCTTTGTAGTCATCACCTAACATTTCCTTTAATCTAAATCGAACCATAGTGGAATTGAGACGATGATTTTCTCTTCCGAGATCAAATCATCATATTCATCTAAATCGAACCATAGTGGAATTGAGACTAAGCCGATGACGGTTGAATTGTCATCGACTTTGCAATCTAAATCGAACCATAGTGGAATTGAGACATAAGAATCGTTAGTTAAAGGTTTTGTTGCTCTTATCTAAATCGAACCATAGTGGAATTGAGACTAATAGCAACTACGAACACAAGGACAATAGTCCCAAATCTAAATCGAACCATAGTGGAATTGAGACGTATCGCCGCTTTGAGCGATATCAGCAAACCATTTAAATCTAAATCGAACCATAGTGGAATTGAGACGCGTAAGCGGTGAAGTAAATGATTTGTCGGGCATTATCTAAATCGAACCATAGTGGAATTGAGACGTCTGTTTCTTCTTCCTCTGTATCTTCATCGTCCTCAATCTAAATCGAACCATAGTGGAATTGAGACGCATGTCCAAAGTGGTTAGGCAAGTCTTCTTTGTATCATCTAAATCGAACCATAGTGGAATTGAGACTAAGGCACAGCATTAGGGAAAAATGCCCTAACAAATGATCTAAATCGAACCATAGTGGAATTGAGACCTGAATTTTAAATTATCTGTTCAATGGATTCAACAAGATCTAAATCGAACCATAGTGGAATTGAGACGAATGCTTTCCTTAATGCCTGAGCCTCTGCACATTTATCTAAATCGAACCATAGTGGAATTGAGACTCCTCGTAATAAGTCCACTGACCCCCGTCATCTTCAATCTAAATCGAACCATAGTGGAATTGAGACGAAGTGCTATTGATGCAAGATTACAAAACGAAATCAATCTAAATCGAACCATAGTGGAATTGAGACCCGAACAGTGCAAAGCATTAATTGACGATTGGAATAATCTAAATCGAACCATAGTGGAATTGAGACCTTCGGGAATTTCCGTTCTTGGAATCCCTATTGCTTATCTAAATCGAACCATAGTGGAATTGAGACTTGCTCATTTTACTCAATAAAAAAACCTTTGCTTTCATCTAAATCGAACCATAGTGGAATTGAGACTTCGGTAACAAATTTCAATTCAAGTTTTTTTACATAATCTAAATCGAACCATAGTGGAATTGAGACTTTTTGTTTTGCTTTCATATTCGCCACTTCAATACTAATCTAAATCGAACCATAGTGGAATTGAGACAAATCTTTGCAAATTTGCTGTATTAACGAATAGAATATCTAAATCGAACCATAGTGGAATTGAGACTTGCGGGAAAATCATAGTTGCTATATCTTGCTCAATATCATCTAAATCGAACCATAGTGGAATTGAGACTTGCTCTGTGTCCATTATCTTGTTTTGTTTAGGTTTGATGATCTAAATCGAACCATAGTGGAATTGAGACTTCACTTTCAACGGCACGTCAATATTTCCGTTTGTAATCTAAATCGAACCATAGTGGAATTGAGACCTTCTTTATTCACTGTTTGCAAGTCATAGTATCTCATATCTAAATCGAACCATAGTGGAATTGAGACTTTTTTTTGAGTTGATCCGCTTTCTTTTTCATCTCGGGATATCTAAATCGAACCATAGTGGAATTGAGACAGTTTTGTGTTTGGTTAGTGAAATGTTGGTTAATTGTATCTAAATCGAACCATAGTGGAATTGAGACCAGCGTTAGGTACCCAATACACACTGTTGATGCGCATATCTAAATCGAACCATAGTGGAATTGAGACGGTAAATTGTGAAAGTAAGAACGGTAACAATTCCAATCTAAATCGAACCATAGTGGAATTGAGACAAGAAACCGATTTTTTTGAAAATGTCATAAAACGAAATCTAAATCGAACCATAGTGGAATTGAGACTTGGCATCATCTGCCTGCATTCCGTTAGCTTCAAGCAGATCTAAATCGAACCATAGTGGAATTGAGACTTGAATCCGTTCAATACAGTTTATCCGTTTATTACTATCTAAATCGAACCATAGTGGAATTGAGACTGCCATTAACAATTTTCGTTGAAACTTTCTTTTCTTTAATCTAAATCGAACCATAGTGGAATTGAGACTAGCTATTGTATCTTGTAGTTTCTCAAAATCAAGTCCCAATCTAAATCGAACCATAGTGGAATTGAGACCACTCCGTGTCAGTGGTGCTGGCGATCCCTACCCCCATCTAAATCGAACCATAGTGGAATTGAGACTTTGGTGCCACAACTTGGTTTTGTGGCTCTGCGCATATCTAAATCGAACCATAGTGGAATTGAGACTAAAGTTTCGACGAGTAGGAATCATTGATAAGAGATATCTAAATCGAACCATAGTGGAATTGAGACTGTCATCCTCAATTGACATCAAACTTTTCTTGTTAAATCTAAATCGAACCATAGTGGAATTGAGACCCTTTTCTCCGAATGAATCAAAGGTGCGGATTGCCGAATCTAAATCGAACCATAGTGGAATTGAGACTGAGGAGAACGATGTTCTTTTCTCCGAATGAATCAAATCTAAATCGAACCATAGTGGAATTGAGACGAACGTCAACTGCAAGAATCGGCTCTACAGGCAAACATCTAAATCGAACCATAGTGGAATTGAGACAATATTTCTTCCTGAAATATCAAGCGTTACAGTTACATCTAAATCGAACCATAGTGGAATTGAGACGATTGTTTTCTCTTCCGAGATCATATCATCATATTAATCTAAATCGAACCATAGTGGAATTGAGACTCTCTTCCGAGATCATATCATCATATTCGAAGATAGCATCTAAATCGAACCATAGTGGAATTGAGACCTTGTAATACCAGTAAGAACACTTCCGGTGTATCCAATCTAAATCGAACCATAGTGGAATTGAGACTCTCGTCAATCTTGCAGATGGTGTAAAGATAATCACCGATCTAAATCGAACCATAGTGGAATTGAGACTGAAATAAAATTTTGAGGAGTAAGAATCTTGCATCTATCTAAATCGAACCATAGTGGAATTGAGACTGCTCTTCTATTCTCTTCAAATGTTACGATGGTCTTCATCTAAATCGAACCATAGTGGAATTGAGACGAACAAAGGATGTGCTGCATTCAGGCTTTCAAACTTATCTAAATCGAACCATAGTGGAATTGAGACGAGACTCCGGAAGGCAAGAGCAATTGTTTAACTCACATCTAAATCGAACCATAGTGGAATTGAGACTGCTTTCGCAATATTAGCGGCATCTATTAAGTTAAACATATCTAAATCGAACCATAGTGGAATTGAGACTAGTTGATCTAATTTTTTTATGAAATCAGCATCCATTTTATCTAAATCGAACCATAGTGGAATTGAGACAAATCCAAATCGTTCAACAAATTTTTCAAGTCGTGAATCTAAATCGAACCATAGTGGAATTGAGACTCTCAAGTAATACCTTATCCATGTCCACCCTACCCCCAATCTAAATCGAACCATAGTGGAATTGAGACCGAGATGGAGAAGAATTTCCTTTATTCGTTGCATTAATCTAAATCGAACCATAGTGGAATTCAAAAACTAAACCATTATTATAATGGAAGACGAAATCAAGCAAACACATCTTGGATTGCCAAAGGATTCAGAACCGGAAGACGATCCCAAGGAAACAAAAAACGAAGAAGAAGAAGAAGAGGAAGAAGAACCAGCTCCCAGGGTTCCCGAGGATGATTGGGAAGAAACCCCTCCGACTATACCTGAATGAATTTCATTGACATCGGAGAACGAATTACATCAATATTATTTGATCATTCATCCGTTATCGGAAGATAGATTAATTGTTGAGGGACCTAAGTTATGTCATGGCCGGGAAGTCAATTCTTTCCAATTCGAAATTTTAATTTTGGAAATTTTCCATTTCCCGGCATCTTATTTATTTAGGAATCAAGTCTGGATTATCCAGTATTACTTTAGTTTGATTTTCCCAAACCTGGCGATTATAAATTTCACAGATCTATTTTAAAAAATCAATTTTCAATGGACTGATGATGCTAAACTTAACACTTGGTTTGATAGGGAATGATAATGGAATTGATTGCAAGCGCAAAAGAGAATTCCCTACCTCCCTCTGAAATCAGTAACAGAGCTTTTAATTTAAATACTAAACTTCAGAAAACATGAATAAGACAATCTCATACAGTCATGATCTGACAAAAAAAGCTGCCTTCAATAAAATCAGCAAGATCATTCCCAAACTTCATAAGCAATATCGGAAAAACATTGAGGATGCGGAGTGGGAGTGGAATGACAAAAAAGATATTATGACATTCAGCCTTAGGATAAAGGGATTTGATGTGTCGGGTGATTTGCATCTCAAGAACAATAAGATTGTAATACAAGCTGAAGTGCCATGGGCTGCAACATTGTTTTGGGGCAAGATCAAAAGCATGATCACTGCTAAACTTGACGAGTTGATTGGATGAATGGTTCGCAGTGAAATCCATTGAGTTCAACACAGGACTATGAAAAATATACAACATACATGGCAAGCCCGAATTTCTATGAAAAACTATCACAATGATTTTGGCTAAAACACATTGATATGGCTTTAGAAATTCTTACTCACATTTAATTAAAAATAAAACAACACAATAAGTCATGATTGAAATCGGAAATCAATATAAGTATGATGATGTGCAAGACAACTCAGGATTTAGAAAACGGGCCAGACTGCATCAGTCATTGTTCAGAGCAAATCATCTCAAACTCCATCCCGGTGAGTATGGGAACTATCTTACCGAAAGAGACTCCTCGATGGGAAAGAACTTTTATGATGGATTTGGAATATTTGACATGGTTAAGAAGAACAGGAAACTGGGCAAGGACTTATGTTCAAACATGCTAAGAAGTGAACACATTCCTCTTAATCTTTTCATTCCATTTTATTCCAATAAGAACTTCTTACAGAAAGTCCTAAACGACTTTTTTGATGGAACACTCACTTCTGTTGATACTATAAAAATTGAGTATTCACCGAAACCTGTTACCAATTATCTCAATGATGCAACGGCATTTGATGTATTTATTGAATATACTTCTGTTCATGGAAACAAAGGCGCAATCGGCAATGAAGTGAAATACACTGAAAGATGTTATAAGCTGAAGAAAGATTCGAAAGAAGCAGGATTTGTTAAAGATAAGAACTCAACTTACTACACAGTCTCCCGCGCGAGCGGACTTTACAAGGACCATGCATTCGATTTGCTTCCTGATGATTGTTACAGACAGATCTGGAGAAATCATATACTCGGAGAAAGTATGATTCAATCCGGTAAGCACAATCTTCAGAAGTTCACATCTGTGATGATCTTCCCGGAAGGCAATGTATATCAGAATGAAAAATGTGAAGAGTATATGAAGTTGCTGGATTCTAACAATATGAATTTCATTCCCGTAACCTATGAAGTATTTTTTGATGCTTGCAGAAAGCACTTGCCGGATATCGAATATGGCAAATGGCTGGACTATATGACAAAGCGATACATAGTAAGTTGAGAACAATTTTGTAGAAGAGTTTGCTATTTGTTGCGTGTACTTCATTCAGTTTGCTAAAATTTTTTTACATACAAAATAGCTACTATAGATATGGATGACACTGATACAGTTAAAAGGCTTCTCTATCACAACTACGCAAACTTATCTATGGCTCATGCGGCTATTGCAGCGAAGCGTGAAGATTACGGAGATAAGGATTATGAAATCCGCTCCGCTATGTTCAGAGATTTAATGAATGGTACAAAGAAGATCAGACCTATTTCGGAAGATGATCAGTTCTTGTCAAAAGATCATTGCAACTATTGCGGCAGTAAGAAGAAACTCACTACTGACCACATATTCCCGAAGGGTGCTTTCCCTGAATATGAGAAAGAAAATGAAATGGTCGCTTGCAGTGTCTGCAAAAAATCCAGAAAGAATATGGACTTGCTGGAATGGATGGACGCGCGCGAGGATTTCCTTCCGCTCATGGTAATTCGAAAATACTTAAAGCTTGTTCATTTATTCTGTCAGGAAAATGATTTGATGAGTATGGACTTGGAGGAAGCCCTTGAATGTGATCTTCCATTTGAAATGCAATTCTGGCCGGAGAAGTTCTGGCCGGCTGGAGATCTCAGACTTGTGGCAAAAGAGAAAAGTAAATAGAGCAACTAATGTGCATCGGTTTGTAAATTTGTCGTACAAGTCTGATGGAAATTTGTCCGAGCAAATCTTAAGAAAGTCACACCTATAAAAATGTCAACTTGCCAACTCAAAGATGATTATGCACATGAAAACTGTTAGCAGAAATGCTAACAACTTTTTGAAAAAACAGCCTTAAATGAGGCAGTAACGGAGGTGCGAAAACTGCATTTTTGAAGCAAAATTGCGGTTTTGTAGTGGTCCGAGCTGACTCTTAATCATTAGGTCGGGAGTTCAATTAGCAATTAGGAATTACGAATTATGAATTGCAGCCGGCAGAGATGTGCGGCTGTTTTTTTAGGGCAATTCTTTAAATAAAATTCTTCGCGGGTTCTGATTTCTAGTAG
>CALEVL010000183.1 GCA_937924675.1 uncultured Ignavibacteria bacterium
CACGCGGAAACTGAAATTAGAATATTCTGTGCAACGACACTCGAATCACAAACCCCTTTTGTCATTCCGAGCTCCGCGAGGAATCCACATGTAGGCTAAGAATCATTTAGATTGATTAACACAGTGACATTAGAATCACAAACCCCATTTGTCATTCCGAGCTCCGCGAAGAATCCATATTAAGAAAATAGAATTAAGAGAGTTGTATTTAGTGTCTCCGGAACTACTGATTGCTCTATTACACCCCCCTTTGAAGGGGGGCAGGGGGGGTGTGAAGAAGCGATCAAGGAACTTGAAACCGAGCAAACTCTCCGACGAAAATAATTTCAACCAACTACTGAACAGTAATCAAGATAACCCCCCCAACCCCCCTTTCCAAGGGGGGCGCCCAGTGGTATGCTCTTCACCCCCCTTTGAAGGGGGGCAGGGGGGTTGTGAATACACTTTGCGAATTTTGAAAGCAAACACCTCTGCGTTACCGCAACGTTACCGAAATTTTACTAATCAAATTCTTTTCTATATTTGCATACTGACAACAATCTCACGATTCTCCGCACCTTAATGATACAAGAATCAATAAGTGAAGAGCGCAGTCAACTGACACCCAAAGTGAATACAAAATTAATTGAATCTTTGAACGATTACACAGAACTTCACACCAATAAATAATCTATGAGCATAGTCAAAAGCATTAGAATACAAAACTTCAAGAGTCTCGAAGATGTAACGATTGATCTAAGCCAGCTGACGCTGTTGTTTGGAGCAAACTCTTCGGGGAAGAGTTCCTTCCTGAAGGCGTTGATGTTTTTAGAAAGAAACCTGTATCCAATTAATTTCGGTAAGACACACTATAGGATCAATAGTGATATTAACTTAGGGAACTTTCAGAATATTGTTACCAATAATGATCATTCTCGAACTATTGAATTTACAATTGACTTTGTGGGTGAATATGAATTTCCTAAGATAGATGTTTTCAAACCAGTAGACTACGAGCAAAATCATTATCTAAAATGGATATTGGATAATGATTTGAGGGTAGAACCATTCTTTGCTGTATTTAAGAGAATAATGGAAGACAATTGGGATGTCATGGGCAGCTTAATTCAAGACACTAGTTTCTTGGGCAAGGGAATACTAGATGCTAGAATGCATTTTGAGTTCCGCCAGGATGACAATGATTTGAACTTCAAAAGCATTAAGGTAACAGATAACATTAATGCATCTGAGTTACAAATAGATGCAGGAATAGATGACATTAATAAGTACTTCTTTTTTAGAAACGATGGACTAACAAAGCTATTTGGGAATAAATTTAACTTTGACTCAAAGCCATTTAAGAGAAGATCCATTAATCTTTATTACGGCAAGGAAACTGAAAAACTAACTTCTTTACTTGACGAAAACTTCTTTTGGAATCTTCCGTCCATTTCTGAAATTCTTTCTATTAATTTTAATAAGATAGAATTTCCTTTTGAGAGCCATCCTACATGTTACGAATGGGAACAATTTTCTGATGATCAAAAACTTGAGGCAGCATATGATGTTTTCAAGTTCATTTACATTTCGCAAGCTCTCATCCCCAGAGCTTTGAAGAATTTTTTTGCATACAAACATATACCGACAACAAGAGAGTTGCCAAAAGAGAGGTATTTGTTGACGAACGGCGAATTTAATTTGGAAGATTATTATGGATTCATTCCTGTTATACACTTTGCTCAAAAAAGTAAGGAGCACCGTATAAGTTCTGAGCAATGGAGTTCGGAACAAAGAGCTATTCAAGTATATGATAACTTATCAAGTTATTTGGAAAAATTAGGATTTGAATTCAAACTCAATGTCTGGACTGACGAGAATATTGGTGAACTCTTGATTAGCAATAAGGAGCTATCTTTCAATTTGCGAGAGGCAAGCAGTGGAGTCATTCAGCTGATGCCCATTTTAATAGGAATCTCTGTGCTAAATTATTCAGGTTTCAATACAACAAGTTACTTGTTAGCATTTGATCCCACATGGATTAAATGGTACTCGCAATGGAATGATAAAATGTTCACAACAAATTTTAACACCCTCTTAATTGAGCAACCAGAACTACATTTACATCCAAAACTGCAATCTAAATTCTCAAATGTTTTGACTACTAAGATGGCTGACCTTTCAAATGACGATCATATCTTCATTGAGACTCATAGTGAACATCTGATCAGAAAGATACAAGTTCAAATTGCAAAAGGAGAAGTTGTCAAGGATAATATTGGAGTTTATTATTTTGAAAACAAGGACGGTATCACAAAGGTAATTAAGCATGAATTAGACGAAAACGGCCTATTCAAGAAAGACTGGCCCGATGGGTTCTTTGATGATTCGGTTGAACTCACGATGGAGTTGTTTGAAGCTTTGAGGAAAAGGAAGAACTGAATGTATCTTCAAGAGATTGTAATTAGTCCAGATGTTTTTGAATGTATAGTTGAAAGCAGTAGAAATCCTGAAATTGATTTCAATCTAACAAACTATAGATTAAATCTGAAAAACAAGAAGTTAATTTTGGATGGCAGCCCCTCTTCAAAGTCAATAATAATTGAAGCTATTGAGAACTTGAAGTCCACTGCCAGCAAATTTGAAAAAGACAAGATTAATGTCATCTTAAGAGAGTTTGAAAATTCAGGTCGCCAAGACTTCAGGGAACTCACGACTGTAAAGGAATATACTAGCTCAAAGAATGTCAATGTTGCGCTTGCTTTAGGATTTATCTGCAAAAGCAAAATTGTAAATAGTGAGAACAGAACTGCGCGAGAACTGAAAACGCAGTTTGAGGAACTAGCCAGCTTAGAAATTCTGACGATTAATGAAATGTCAGAGCCTCCACATTTCAAGTGTAAAGTCCATTGTCTTCAGACGAAAACTATTAGGTTTCTCAAATCGGAAATGTTTTTCTTCGAGGAGTATTTGGAACCTTATTTATCGGATGCCAAGCATGTTACCTTTACAGACATATATCTGAGAAGGCGAAGAGCCTTTGAGAATCTGCTAAGAATGCTGACTGTTTGTCACAGCATTGAAAAAGTGAGAATAGTAACCGCGACTGATGAATATATAAGTAAGAATCCGACATACAAGAGATTTGACAATGATCTGACAGAATCTGACATCCTGAAGGACATTGTTAGGGCAAGGCCGCAATTATCAATTGAAAATATTGAGTTGATTTCAAGTGCATCTGACGATCATCCGAGAATAATTGAAACGGATACATATGAGATCACAATAGATCCGGGTTTCGATTTTGTTTTAAGAGATTACAGGGTTAGAAAGAAATTGGCAGAATTTGTTATAAGAAAGAATATAACTGAATGAATAAGTTGACTTATCAACTTCCCCACGCAAATAATCCTCTCTTGAAAATCCAATCTCATTAGTTTAGCTTTGGCAATTGTATTATATCCCTTAGCATGATATATAAAGACACAGTTTATGTGTCTTAGGTCTTAAATCTTAACTCATTGGAATTATCCGATAATGTCATTTAACGAAAACACAAGGGTCAAAATACCGGCTATACTTCATCTGTGCAGGCTCGGGTATGACTACTTGCCGCTTTCAGCCGCTTTACGTGACGAAAGCACTAACATCTTTACTGACATATTCGAAGAAAGCATTCTGCGGATAAATCCGGAAATGGATTCCTCTGATGTTAAGAAGACCTTCGAAAACATTTCACTTGTGCTTGATAATGAAGACCTGGGCAAATCATTTTCTGACATGCTGAATGCAACTTCCGGAATCAGACTTATTGATTATGAAAACTTCAGGAACAATTCTTTCCATGTTGTAACTGAACTGACCTGCAAGAACGGTGATGATGAGTTCCGTCCGGATATTACTCTGCTTATAAACGGCATGCCGCTGGCATTCATCGAAGTCAAGAAACCCAATAATCAGGAAGGTATTCTTGCAGAAAGAGACCGCATAAATTCACGGTTCAGGAATCCGAAGTTCAGAAAGTTTATCAACATCTCGCAACTGCTTGTCTTCTCCAATAATATGGAGTATGATCACGAATCTATTGAACCCATTCAGGGCGCATTCTATTCTTCCTGCTCACATTCAAACGCAACGTTCAGTTGCTTCAGAGAAGAGGAAACATTTGATCTTGATACTCTGCTTAAGCCGGAAGTCGATGAAACCGAGAATCTTGTTCTAAAAGACAACAATCTCTTATCCATCAAGCATTCTCCGGAGTTCATTACAAACAAGAATCCTGATTCTCCAACTAACAGGATTCTTACATCCTTGTTCAGCAAGGAGAGATTTGCAATGATCCTCAAATACTGCTTCGCTTATGTGAACAGCGAATCGGGTATTGAGAAACACATCATGCGCTATCCGCAATTCTTTGCCACTAAGGAAATCGAAAAGACAATTGACAAAGGCATTAAGAAAGGAATCATCTGGCATACGCAGGGAAGCGGGAAGACTGCACTCGCATTCTATAATGTGAAGTATCTCACTGACTATTTTCATAAGAAAGGCATTGTTCCGAAATTCTATTTTATTGTTGACCGAATTGACCTGCTGAAGCAGGCGCACCGCGAGTTCACTGCCCGCGGACTGAATGTCCATACTGTCAACTCTAAAGAAGAACTGCAAAAAGACTTCAGACTGAATCAGGCAATTCATAATCAGTCGGGCAATCGTGAAATGACTGTTGTGAACATACAGAAGTTTAAGGATGATACAGATGTGCTTAAGGCAAATGATTACGACATCAATTCACAGCGCGTTTATTTTCTCGACGAGGTTCACCGCAGCTATGATCCGAAAGGCAGTTTTCTGGCAAACCTTATCAGCTCAGACCGCAAGGCAATTGTTATCGGTCTGACGGGAACGCCTCTCATAGGCAACGACAGAAATTCTCGCGAAACATTCGGTAATTACATTCATAAATATTATTACAATTCCTCAATTGCCGACGGCTACACTCTGAAACTCATCCGCGAAGATATTGAGACAACATATAAGATGCAGTTGAAGAATGCTCTCAAAGATATTGAGATCATTAAGGGCGATGCCGACAGAAGATATATATATTCTCACGAGAAGTTTGCCGCGCCGATGCTTGAATACATTGTAAATGATTTTCAGAAAAGCCGGATACGTTTCGGCGATCACAGCATTGGTGCAATGGTAGTGTGCGACAGTTCCGATCAGGCAAAGAAACTCTTTGAACT
>CALEVL010000184.1 GCA_937924675.1 uncultured Ignavibacteria bacterium
TGGCATTGTTTTATTTAACTATACAAAGATATGAACATTTCTTCATATAGTCAAGTGATATTTATTAATACTTGAAAACAATTACGCCATTTGTCAATCCGGATACATTCTGTAGAGATTGGCATAGAGAAAAGGCACTTTGAACATTTGGAATTCAGTTTACTTGAAATGATATTTTTCAGATATTGGAGCATAATAAGAAGAGTAATTAGACTAATAAACTTTACAGTCCTACAAAGCCCTCATGCCTCTTAGCTGGAACGAGATCAAAGACCGCGCACTAAGATTCTCCAAAGAATGGGAAGATGCATCAAATGAAGATGCAGACGCAAAACCATTCCTCGTTGATTTTTTCAATGTGTTCGGAATAAGCCAGCGCAAGGTTGCCTCTTTCGAACACCGCGTAAAAAAACTTAACGAGCAGGATGGCTATATTGATATGCTTTGGAAAGGCATGCTACTCGTTGAGATGAAAAGCCGCGACAAGAATCTCGACTCCGCTTACCAACAGGCACGGGACTATCTCGCAGGACTCAAAGAACATGAACTCCCCAAGTACATCCTCGTATCCGATTTTGTAACGCTAAGACTTTATGACATGGAAGAAGAAAAGACAATTGAATTCAAACTCAAAGACCTCGTTGATAATGTTCAGCATTTCGGATTCATTTCCGGATATCTGAAGAAAGTTTACAAAGAGCAGGACCCGGCAAACATCAAGGCAGCCGAACTCATGGGAAAACTCCATGACCGCCTTAAAGATATTGGTTACACAGGGCATCCGCTTGAAGTGTATCTCGTAAGACTTCTCTTCTGCCTCTTTGCAGATGACACTACCATCTTCAATAAACAGCAGTTTCAGGATTTCATTGAACAGCGAACGAATGAGGACGGCTCTGATCTTGCCGCGAAACTTCAGGAGCTTTTTCAGGTACTCAATACTCCCAAAGACGAGAGGTTCAAAAACCTTGATGAACAACTTGCCGAGTTTCCCTATGTGAACGGCAAGCTCTTTGAAGAGCAATTACCTATGGCAAGCTTTGATGCGAAGATGCGACAAGCCTTACTTGATTGCTGTTCAATTGACTGGGCAAGAATATCGCCTGCAATATTCGGTTCTATGTTTCAGAGTGTAATGAATCCAGTTGAGCGGCGCAATCTCGGAGCTCACTATACAAGTGAGAAGAACATCCTCAAAGTTATCAAGCCGCTTTTCCTTGATGAACTTTGGAACGAGTTCGAAACAATCAAAGACAACCCAAACAAGCTTCGCGATTTCCATTCCAAAATAAGCAAGCTCAGGTTTCTCGATCCTGCATGCGGATGCGGAAATTTTCTTGTGATCGCTTACAGAGAACTTCGGATGCTTGAGCTGGAGATTCTCAGAAACCTTAACAAATCAGGACAAGGCGCTCTTGATGTTGGCGACATCATCAAACTTGATGTTGATATGATGTATGGCATTGAGATAGAAGAATTTCCTGCCCGCATAGCTGAGGTTGCAATGTGGCTGATAGACCATCAGATGAACATGCAGGTCAGCAATGAGTTTGGACAGTACTTTACGAGGCTGCCGTTGAGGAAGTCGGCTAGAATTGTGAACGATAATGCTCTGAGGTTGGATTGGAGTGAAATAGTCACTGACAAATCTGTTTCATACATTATGGGAAATCCACCTTATTACGGATATTCTTATCAGACAGTTGACCAAAAAAGAGATTTGGCAGCTATTACACATAGTTTTGAGGGATCAGGTGTTTTGGACTACGTTTCAGGTTGGTTTCTTAAGGCAGCAGAATTTGTAAATGGAAGTGATAAGAAGATTGGGTTCGTATCAACTAATTCGATTTGTCAGGGTGAACAAGTAGGTGTACTATGGAACATTTTAATGAATCATTTTGGGATTAAAATCTTCTTTGCCTACAGAACTTTTAAATGGTCAAATGAAGCTAGGAGTAATGCCGGCGTTCATGTTATAATTGTTGGTTTGTCTTATGCAGAAATAACGAAAAAAATTATTTATGATAGTAGTGAAAATGGTGAATCAAATATCATTGAAGCCAAAAATATTAATCCTTATCTAATTGACAGTTACAATATATTCATAAAGAAAAGAGCCAAACCAATATGTGATGTTCCAAATATGATCAAGGGTAGCTCACCAACGGACGGTGGATTTCTTTTGTTGAGTGAATCTGAGATGAATGATTTTTTAAGAATGGAACCCGGAGCAGTAGCTTACATTCGAAGATATGTTGGAAGTGATGAATACATTAACGGGATTAGTAGATTCTGTTTTTGGCTAAAGTTCGCGGATCCTCTAATTCTAAGAAATCTGCCCTACTTGATGGAGAGGCTTCAGAAAGTACAAAAGTTCAGACAACAAAGCAAAAAACTTTCAACACGCAATTGGAATGACAGACCATCTCAATTTATTGAAGACAGGCAACCTACAACTGATTACTTGTTGATACCCAGAGTATCCTCTGAGAATAGGAAATATATCCCAATTGGTTTCTTTTCACCAGAATACATAGTTAGTGATAGTGCAATAGCTTTACCGTTTGCAACGATATTCCACTTTGGGATACTGACGTCATATATGCATATGGTTTGGGTAAGACATATTTGCGGTAGACTCGAGAGCAGATTTAGATATTCCAACACAATCGTTTACAACAACTTCCCCTGGCCGGAGCAGCCCACAGAGAAGCAGGTTCAGGCAATAGAGCAAGCGGCGCAGGGAGTATTGGATGCGCGCGGAGAGTTTCCAAACAGTTCGCTTGCAGATTTGTATGATCCGCTCACCATGCCGCCAAAGCTTCTAAAGGCGCATCAGACATTGGACAAGGCAGTTGACCTTGCATACCGCCCTCAGCCATTCACAACAGATGCAAAACGGATGGAGTATTTGTTTGAGTTGTATGAGAAATATACAGCGGGGATGTTTGGGGAGGGGAAGAAGAAGTCGAGGAGAAGTAACTTGTAAATTTTTTTCAGAATACCTTGCACGCGTTTAATGCTATTAGAATTAGTTAATTCGATTAGGATCAACAATTATGATAAGTAACGATTCTCGTCTCGCATTCATAACTTCAATATTTAATAGGATCATTCTTAGAAAATTTTCATACTAAATTAGTAAATGGACATATAAAAATTGAGCATGCAGTCAAAAATGACGTGACTTTTTTTCTTGTAATCACAATATTTATTTAACAAAATATTATACCTATGAAAACACTTCCGCTTATCGAATCCAACAACGTTGATTCAGGTTCATCCAGAGACAAGGCTGTTGAATCAGAAGAGCAACAGGTTTTTCAGCTATTGGAAGAAGCCGGTAAACAATATGAAAAGTATATTGAGTTAAACCGTTATCCAAAACTACTTGAGCAAAATGATTTGGAAGATTATTCAAAGCGAGATGCTACACATCCTTTAACTATAGTTGCAATATCCTAATGCCTTCATGGACAGAACTCGTAAACGAATGTGACAAACTCTCCCCACAGGCTAGAATCTCATTCATTATAAGAAATTTTGATGAACAAATGCTCAAGATTTCAAATCTGAGAGATGAAAGAAACATAATATTTTATGGGTCAGCATTTCTGCAAAAGCCTCAATTTCCATCATACGGCACACAGATTATGCCTGAAGACATAAATGGATTTATGTCTGTAATGCACACAATGAACTGGGATAAAGGTCTTACCTTGATTCTCCATACACCGGGAGGAGTGACAACAGCAGCTGAAACAATTGTTGAATATCTGAGGTCAAAATTTCCTGAAAACATAGAAGTAATTGTTCCTGCTTATGCAATGTCAGCCGGAACAATGATTAGCTTGGCTTCAGATAGAATAATTATGGGTAGACAAAGTCAGCTTGGTCCGATTGACCCTCAGATGCCAACACCCCAGGGTTATTTTTCTGCACTTGCCATTATCGCCCAGTTTGAACGTGCAAAGAAAGATATCTTGGATGAGCTTAAGAACGCACATATTTGGGCTCCAATTCTATCATCTTTAGGACCGGCATTGTTGGTAGAAGCCGAGAATGCCAAGGGATACTCTGAACAGATGGTTTTGAAATGGCTTTCAAAATACATGTTCAGGCATTTTGGAGATTGTGCACAAGAAAAATCCGCTAAGGTAGTTAAGCACTTCAGTCAAAGCAGTGAAGAGACTATGGAAAACAGAAATCATGGTCGGAGAATTGACGTAAATGAAGCATTAAGTCAAGAATTAAATGTAGTTAGATTAGAAGATATTCAAGCCCTTCAAGAAGCAGTGCTAACTTGTTATCATTTGCTGACTATACTTTTTGAATCCAGCCCATCTCTCAAAATCATAGCAAGCAGTAATGGCAAGAAATGGATTAAGAATGCGCAGGTCAATAAGCCCTAAGATCTTGTAAAAGGGAATAATATTGGTATGTAAACACTCTTATTTCTCAGCCATAAAGAATAGCAATGGTCACTTAAGAAGGAATAATTGGTGGTTTCAGTTCCCAACGAATAAATTGCAGTTGGATAAATAAGTCATTTACTTGCAAAGAATCGTAAATCAAAATAATGAAGATTCATACCTATAGTAATACTCAAGATTTCTGAATTCCTGCAATATTATTAGAACGGAACAAGCACATTATTCCTAAATCACAACAATGTCAAACCGCAGAAACTTTCTAAAAGCAATCGGCCTGTCGTGGCTTTTCCCGGTATCAAAGAATTTCATCGAAGAGGAGAAGCCGAAAGAGATCTGGCTGTTTGATTTTTATGTAGCCGGATACAAATATTACGATGGTTACAAAGCGCTATTCACTCTCAAGCCCGGCGATGAAGTAATTCTGAAGCGCGAGCCGGGCAACAAACATGACACGCAGGCTGTTGAAGTTTACTCAAAAGACGGTTACAAACTCGGTTATGTGCCAATGGAGTCAAACATTGTACCGGTCAATATCATGGACAATAACATTCCCGTCATAGCAAGAGTAAAGGAGATTGATAAATATGCAGATGACTGGGAGAAGATATTTGTTAGTGTTAGTCAGATTGTGAGGGTTTAGCATATTTGGAACAAAAATAAATAGAGACGCAATTTACAGAATTTAATAAGTTCTAAAACGCAATAAGAATAAAATACCTATGAGAGGCAGAATTGTAAGAGTAATGAAATGCCAAAGCTGTTCAAAGACCAGCAAGGTAATCATTAACACACTAATCGAGGCTTTTAACAGTTCATATTTTGCTGAGAAGATCAAAGATGATACTCTGTTTATATTTAAGTGCGAATCTTGCAAGTCTGAAAATCGCCTTCCATATAGTGTCATCTATCACGACAAAAAATCGAGATTTGTTGTTACCTACACGAGAAGTTTCTTAAGCGATGCAGAAATTGTAGAAAGGGTCCTTAGAAGGATGTCAAGAGGTTCATTTTCAATAGTAAGGAGATATCTGCAATATCCATACAAAGCAAAAGACTGGAAGGACTTTCAGGATACTGTTGCCGCCAATATTGCCACTAGGAAAGATAAAGGGGAATATGCCGAGCTCCAAGAAATTGCCCGAACCAAGCCGGCGGTATTCCTTGTTAAGTTGAATGAAGATTCCAAATACAAAAAGCACAGTTGGTTCATGTGCCTTAGCAGTATGTTGATAAATAAGTATCAAACAAAAAACAGAATAATTGAAAAATCCAAAAAATTGATTCTAACGGATCTGGATAACGCGAAAAATTTTGGCGATCTGGCGCAGGTATTAGCATCCATCAATCCGAGTGAAGTATTCAGAAATGTATTTAGTGAAGAGTCTGAAGGAAATGTAGCCGGCTCTCAAATGATTGACATATTCAATCCCGGGATAAGTTCAATTGATAAAGACATTGAGTCAAAGAAGGATGAAACTTTTATCAGTGACCTCTACAGCATTGATTATGATTTAGAACTCGGAGTATCAACTTACATGAAATGTTTCTTCTCAGAAAAGCCGGAGGAAAATACAGGTTCATTCGCAATGGCTCAGATATTGAAACTCTTTGAGAAGTACGGCCGAAAATCACTTCTGCAGCAATTCTCAGAGATTGCCCAGGACCTTGCTTTCTATCTTACTGTAATGAATACTCATCTTGTTGAGAAACACCTCGGAATCCCCCATGACGGCAGATTGATCAATGCGCATAATCTAACCTTTCTTTATGACACTCTGTTAAGAGCTCTTTCAAGCCTAAGAGATGGAGAACTCGGGAAGATAGATATGGAAGATCTCGTAATGATGTTTCAGTCGGCAAACTTAATGATAAGGGAGAGAGATTATAGCAGGCATCTGATTCAGGAAATGATTGACGATCAGGATAAGATTGATATTGCTCATTTGATGGCAATTACCGGTTTGACATACGAGTTCATTAAACCCAATAAGATTTTGACACATAGGGAAGTTTTCTGTTCCCTTTACACTGAGATTCTGAAATTGAATGAGGCAAATGAATTTGGCTGTATCATCAATGAAAAGCTGGGAATAACTATCGTTGAAGCTATAAGAAGATTGAAGGGAATAAAACTTGAGGATCCTTCCCGGACTGTCCTTGACTCTTTGCTTTGTTTTGGTAGTTTGTCAGTTGAAGAAGCAGCTATCCGGTACGATGTTCAAAAAAGGAAGAAACTCTTTCCTGTGAAACAAGATTTGATGAGTTCACATCCCTTCGTTCGTGACACAACGTATTCTTATCTGATAAGTTATCCCATGTGCTGTTTCAATGCGTCTGAAAAAATCTATTCAATCTTATCAAGCGATGAGAAGTGCGGCAAAGATTTCAGACAATTATGGACTTCTAAAATTGCAAAAGGCCACATTGAGAACGCTCTCACAAGTATCTTCAAGACAGGTATTGAAGACGGCGAGGTTAAGTTCGAGGCTGAGCTGACAGGGGGTAAATTGACATTGACATACATTATTGAAAGAAGACTGGTTTTTGTATTCTTCATTTTCCCGCATCTCTTCAATTCTAAGAAGAGATTCTCAACCGATAAGAAAGAATTCCGCAAGGCATTTCATGGCCAGTTTGTAATTGATGAGAATACCAATACGGAACATATGAAGTTATTGAATGACCTGGCGAAGAAACCGGCCATGGAAATTGGGAAGAAATCAGATATGAAGATTTACTGTTTTGCTCTAATTCTTGACTCACTCTTTAATTTGTTACCGTATAAGTTGTACACTGGGAAGCAATTTGCATCTGCTATTAAAAGAAATTTTAAGAATGAGCATAAATGCATGGTGCATGAGAAGCTGTCCATACTGACTTTTGGAGAACTGTCAGCATTCAGAGATATGGTTGCTTTTCGCACAGAGCAAGGAAATGAAATTGGCTTCAGGATTGTCAAATCATATGTAAAATGGGAAGGCAATTTTTCCGGATTCATGAGAAGGAACGGTTACTACAGATATTGAGGATAAGAATATGCAATATTCGTGTCTAATTAAATTTCGTTTTGAACATTGAATATTCTTTCAGATTCTGCTGATGCATCTGACTATGGAAGTTGCCGGCATTATTATCATAAACTTGCAAACTAAATCACTTTGATTTGGAAGTACTGATTCTTTTTTTAGTGTTGACGTTTTTTTTATGGGCAGGGTATTATTATATCAAGAGAAGGGATATTTCTGCCGAAAAAAACTCAATGGGAACTAAGATGGAAGTTCACGAAATTTATCCAGTTCTCTACACGCTTGAGTATTACAATATCTTAGTTGCAGAAATAATTGAACTAAAGGAAAATTTACTGCTATTGTCATCTGACCGTATGTTAATTGAGAAATTGAAAGGAATAATTTCTCCACCGCCGCGCGATGAAGAAATGGAGAATTTGATAAGGCATCTGATGATTTATGATGCAAGTCAAGCAGTAAGTATGATCAATCCGGATCTTGCACGCAATTCTTTGGAGGTGTTTTCCTTGGTTTTCCTCTATATGGAACTGCATTCTATGGAATCAGAGATTAACCGTGATTTCTCATATTCGAGGAAAGCTTTTGACAGAATACAATTCAACAACGAAGAAGATTACAATAATGTGTGCGATAGGATTGATGAAATTGCAGGCAACAATGACTTTGTAAAGGTCTTCGCTTCACGAGGCACAGAATCATGGAAAATTGATCTTAAATTTGTCATTCCATTAATACTGAGTTATACTGACAATCCTAATAAGGGTAAATACTGTTCGACACTATACAGATTTTCAACTGTCTTGGCAAAAGCGGACACTATTGTTACTGAAGAAGAAAAGCAGACGTTGAAAGAGATTTACTCCGCAATTCATTCGCCTATTCCAGAGGATAAGGACAGTACTCCAATCAAATCCAGCATCAGAACAGAATCATTAGACAACATTCTTGAGGAACTTGACTGTCTGATTGGAATTGATTCTGTAAAAACTGAAGTCAAGACGCTTACAAATTTTATAAGCGTTCAGAAGAAGAGGGAGGAACAGGGATTAAAGATTTCACCGATTTCTTATCATTGTGTTTTTACAGGCTCTCCGGGTACAGGAAAAACAACAGTTGCAAGATTGATCGGCAGAATATACAAACACCTCGGCATTCTCAGTGAGGGTCACCTCATAGAAACAGACCGGGCTTCTCTTATAGGTGAATATTTAGGACAAACCGCACCGAAAGTTGAGAGAGTTGTTAGTCAGGCGTTAAACGGCGTTCTGTTTATTGACGAAGCATATTCTCTTATTAATGGTAAAGATGATCCCTACGGAAGGGAAGCTGTTGCAGCACTGATAAAGAGAATCGAAGACAACAGGGACAAGCTGATAGTAATTATGGCCGGTTATCCGGACGAGATGAAATCATTTATAGAATCAAACCCGGGATTTGAATCACGGTTCAACAGATACATTGAGTTTCCTGATTTCCTTCCTTCTGAGCTTCTGCAAATTTTCGTCAAGAAATGCAAAGAATCAGATTACACTTTGAGTGACTTGTCAGTTAGAAAATTAAGTGATTTGTTTTTCGAATTACATGAATGCAGAGACAAGAGTTTTGGGAACGCCAGACTTGTAAGAAACATTTTTGAACAGACTTTGGAAAACCAAGCTAACAGGATCTCCAAACTGCCTTCAATCACTAAGGAAATTCTTCAGACAATTGAACCTGAAGACATTCCGACAGTGTAATGGTTACTTCGTAATTAACAGTTTGTATTAAAAGAAAAAAGTATATCTTTCTCACATTGCATTTTCGGTGCATCTATGTAAGTTTGCAGTGTTGATTATTAAATCTTATGATCTAAAAACTCCCAACAATGACCACAGTAGAAATTAAATTGACTTGCCGGTTGCAGTGCAAATACTTTAGTTAACTTAACAAATGATCTTTTGGCCATGAAAACTTCAGTCAAGGTTCTCACAGCAATCCTGATATTTACCTCATCGATTCTCATTTCGAATGCAAACAGTTCAACAAGTTATATGCCTCTGAGGGTCGGTAATTCCTGGACTTATATTGTGCATATCAACATGAGCTATTGTTGCAAAGCAAAATTTACAATTGTTTCGGATACTATAATAAATGGAAAGAAATATTTCAGAAGTTCAAATAGTTTACCTCTCTTTCACATCCAATCACAAAACATTCGACTCTACAGAGTAGATTCGATATCAGGCAATTTTTTTGGTTTTGTAAACGGCACGGGATGTTCATATAGTCCTTATGAAATATTAATCGACAGCCTGTCAGCAAATATTGGTGATTTATCAACAACTTGTCCTTCGCAAATGGTTAGAGAATGTACAAACATAGCATTGTTTCCGGCAGCCTGGAACCAGTCTTATTTAAGAAAAAGATTTCAATATCATAATGGCAGTACTCAAACTCCCACTGCCTACTTCAGAGATTTGGGATTAGCAGGTTCAGCTGACGGTCCAATGGGTGAAATAGCATATGATATTATTGGATGTGTTGTGAGCGGTATTGTTTACGGAGACACTACATTAACAGATATTCATCAATCGAATAATTTTTCACCAAAGCAATTTTCACTGAGACAAAACTATCCGAATCCGTTTAACCCAATAACCGTAATTAATTTTTCGTTGACCCAAAGTCATATTATAAATTTAAAAGTTTATGATCTGCTTGGAAAACTTGTCGAAACGCTGGTAAATGAAAGAAAAAATGCCGGGGATCACAAAGTACCATTTGACGGAAAGAGTTTTCCAAGCGGAGTATATTTATATTCGCTATCTGTTGACGGAAAGGAAGAAGACTCAAAAAGGATGGTACTATTGAAGTAAAATTCTTTAACCGCTTCTGTATACTACCTCTCTTATTTTAATAACCTGTTATGTTTCTGATTCAAAGTTAGATCGCTGGAATCTCTAACAAGTGGCAACCTGCCGAGCTGCGTTCCCGCAAAATTACAGAGTGATATTGCAGAGACGTGAAACTACTTCATCAAAAGCGCCTTAATCGTCTCAGACCTGTTTCCGTCTGAAAGCCGGATGAAGTAAATCCCACTGGTAAGATTATCTCCTTTGAAATTCGCTGTGTGCGTTCCGGGATATAATCGCTCGTTTATCAGCACTGCAACCTCCCTTCCAATTTCATCATATACAGACAATCTTATGAATGAAGTTGAGTATAATTCAAACGTAACTGCGGTTGATGGATTGAACGGGTTTGGATAATTCTGATGAAGTTCAAACCTCTCCGGAGCCTGCACATTCGGATCAATTATAGATGTCAGCCTGTCATCCATAAACGATTCTACTAACGCAATTCTTCCGTTAATTCTTTGCTCCCATATTGCTCTGAGTCTGAACATGTTGTTAAACCCGTGAACTAGTTTTGTACTCAGATTCACGGAAATGTTTTCGTTTGAACTACCAGCATAAAATCGTCTCGGACCAGACCAATTTAAATGGGGATTCATTGCATAGACAAAGAGAGAATCCTCCTGACGGCTTATCCAGCAAAAGCCGGAATAATAGAATCCTTCCGCAGTAATATCACCATGCAATGAAACGGTGCCTCCAGAATTATTTCCCGGATACCATTGTGTCATGTTAAAGAATTCATCACCTGTGAAATAATTTATTACGATGTAAACGCACTTTCTTCCAAGTGTATCATAGTCGTATATCATTGAAGATTGGTCTAAAGCAAAAAGGACATTCTCCTGTGTATTCCCCTGCTGAACATAACGCTGAAATCCTATCGTAAACTTCCCATTGTCATAAAGTGTATTCATGTTATATGCAATCTTATTCACAGTATCATTTAGTTTTCTCAGATAGGCTACCCTTACGTGATTGTAATTAAAGAGGTTGTCATGTCCCCAAATTATTGGAGAATGGCAAAGCAATGTATCCTCGAAAGTTAAGTTAAACTCCTGGCTCCAAATACCATTCAGATAATTCATAATATATATATCGCCATCTCTTTCAAAGGTCATAGAATACTTCTTTACATTGTAAAGCTTAAAAGCATCAATGTCAGGTTGTGGTTCATTTGTCAGATTTGTTACCAAAGCAATGGGAGGGCTCCATACTGATCCGTCATATCTTGTAAAGTAAATCTTCCATTTACCGTTTTGCTTTGACTGGTAAACAATTGCTCCTTAATTGTTTTCGTTAGGATTGTCAAAATATGCAACGGATACGTGGTTGTTGAGATAATTGTCATTTGTAATGTCCACTGAGTTTCGCAGCGAATCATACTTCATGAAGCATGCCGTGATGTTCGATACACTGTCAGAAGTCCATCTTTCATAAGCAAATATGCAGTCCCTGATTCCGTAGTTCACAACGTCCATAGATTTATCGAATTGCGGATTGCGGTAATCTATTGACGGAGAGGTAAGCAGAACTCTTGATGAGTCAAAGTTTTGAGAGTACCCGGCAGTGCAGCAGATAGATAGGATGATATAAATCAATGCCGTCAAGGATTTCTTTGTAATTTCCATTGCAATGTCTTTGATATTTTTTGTTGCTCAAATATAAGCTACAAACTTAGAAATTGGAATTGCGATTACAAGAGAGACGCTGCCTGAAATTGTTATACTGCATGTGTGATCAGGGACGCCGTCCTGACTTGTACAATACAAACTTAAACTGGAAAGCACAATCATACTATTCATTTCGGAATTCCGGATTTTGTACTTGGCAATTCTTAATGAAGTTTCAATGTCTGTTGAGTCTCTGACCCCCTTCTTCAAATATTTAATCTTACCACACCGAGTTACACTGAGCTACACTGAGTTATATTAAGAAGCAGATACAGGTGTTCACAATATTGTTTATTAGGTCAAAATCATCTGATTGAGTATTTTCTATAATAAATCCTTTATCCGAAAAACCTTCTGTGAATCTCAGTGCTTTCTCCGTGAATCTGTGTGTAATTCTTTGATCGGAACTACTGAACAGAATGAAGGGAATAGGTTTTCATTG
>CALEVL010000185.1 GCA_937924675.1 uncultured Ignavibacteria bacterium
CCCCAGTTTGATCCTTTTGGTTTCTCAAGTTCGCCGATCTGTGTTTTTGCAATCTCCAGAACTCTCTTTAGCAATGCGGATTGTGCTTCGGGTGAAATAGGAACTGTTGACTCACCGAACAATGCTGCCCAGCTAAGGGGACCGAGCTTGCCGTCAATTACCAGAGGATTACCGTTCTGATCAGGAAATCTGCTTTGGAAAAGTTTTACTGCGGCCAATGTCTTCGGTCCGAAATCGCCGTCAACATCAATTGGTCCGCAACCTTGTTTGTTGATCTGCTGCTGAACAGCTCTTACTACAGATCTGTCTTTCTCTCCTTTAAGAATAACTCTTCCGGGATATTTCATGGCGGTGTAATTGATTTTTTTCGTTGATAAAATTAGCCAAATCGATTTTGAATAGCAAACTAACATAATCCTTTTAGAGCAATTGAAGGACTTAGCATGAAGCTAGGTTCAAAATTCGCATCTTCCGCGCACTCCGCGGTTAACACACCCAAATGTTTGTATTCATTCGAACGAAGAGCTAACCGCAAAGGACACAGAGTTTTCGCAGAGGTCACAGAGCTTTTTTTGCTTTCTTACCATTGAGGCATGTTTGTTACATATGCAGGTTCATGAAATCATTGCTCTTCTTTGCTCAATTAATTTCACGGAATCTTTGACTATATTGCCGAACAATTTGACACACTAATAATTCTTTCATGAATTTGATCACAAGGCCTGCAGAAAGGGACATACCGGAGTATTACCTTAATTATACAAATCTTGCGGATGGCAATGACCTGCTTGAAGCTTTAACAAACAGCCGTGATCTTTCGGTCAGGCTGATTCAAAGTATCCCGTCTGACAAACAGGACTTTGCTTATGCCAATGGAAAGTGGAGCATCAAACAAGTTCTGTCGCACATAATTGATTCAGAGAGAGTGTTTGCTTACAGAGCATTGAGATTTTCAAGAAGAGATTCTACCGAACTTCCGGGTTATGAAGAGAATGACTATGCAGAAAATGCAAATGCATTTGGACGACATCTTAATGATATTAGAGATGAATATATAGCAGTGCGTGATTCAACTATGCAGCTTTATCGTCATATGAATGATGAGATGCTCGACTTCAAAGGCATTGCCAATAAGGTAAACTTTACGCCAAGGATATTGGGATGGATCATCGTCGGCCATAACACGCATCATTGCAACGTTATTAGAGAAAAGTATGGCGTGAATGACAATTAAAAATTAAAAATTGCCCCGAGCTAACATCGTAACTTGTATTGATTGGTAGTTCATTCGAAGTTCTGAAACACCTGATCTCAGTGGAACTCTGTGCTTTCTCTGTGGAGCTCTGTGTAAAGATCATCATAGTTAGTTGAGAATTGAAAAGTAATCGATTCAAAAACATTTAACATAAGGAGAAATCTATAATGAGCAAGAAGATTGGAGTGATCGGCTCAGGTGTTGTTGGGCAGGTCCTGGCAAATGGTTTCATTAAACATGGTTATGAAATTATGATTGGAACAAATAATACCTCGAAGCATGCAGAACTTAAGGAGAAGACCGGAGGAAAAGCCGGTGTTGGTTCGTTTGAAGAAACTGCAAAGTTTGGTGAGATCATTGTGCTTGCAATAAAAGGTGTTGCGGCAGAAGATGCCGTGAAATCTGCAGGCATCGAGAATCTAAATGGAAAAACTGTACTGGACGCAACTAACCCAATCGCGGAAACTCCTCCCGTAAATGGTGTGCTCGGCTTCTTCACATCGTTTGATGATTCACTAATGGAGAGATTACAAAAGCTTGCACCGGAAGTGAATTTTGTAAAATGCTTCAGTTGCGTTGGAAATGCACTCATGGTAAATCCTGACTTCGGCGGAGTGAAGCCGTCTATGTTCATTGCCGGTAACAATGACGCTGCAAAAGCAGAAGTCAAAGCGATATTGAATCAGTTCGGATGGGAGACAGAGGATATGGGCAAAGCAGAAGCAGCACGCGCGATCGAGCCGCTGTGTATCCTTTGGTGTATCCCGGGTTTTTTGAGCAATCAATGGATGCATGCTTTTAAATTGCTGAGGAAGTAGCAGAGAATTAAAAATGCAGTTTATCATTTTCTTCCTTATAGTATTCATTGTTCTTACCGTCGGCTATACCTATGTAGGAAGACGGCTCATTACAGCATCGAAATTGCGCAAGCCCTGGAACAAACTCGCATGGGCGTTGCTGATAATTCTTGCAATACTTCCGCCATTAACCATCGGGTTGGAAATATCAGGATATGAAAAGCTGAGTGATAGTCTTGCCTGGGTAAGTTATGTAAGCGTCGGATTCATGTCCTTCCTTTTCACACTGCTTATTGCAAGAGATATCGCTTGGGTTATCACGAAAGCAGTACGAAAAATACTCTCACTATTTCACAGAGAAGTCAAACCCTCAACAGTCTCTGATGATCCGCCCGATCCCGGTAGAAGAACAATGCTGGTTCAGTCAATGAACCTGGCAGTGATCGGAGCAGCAGCAGGATTAACGGCTTATGGGGTTTTTGAAGCGAGACGGCGTCCCGCGATCAAAGAAATTACCGTTCCGGTTGTTGATCTTCCCGAAGCATTCAGCGGATTCAGGATTGTTCAGATAACTGATATTCATGCCGGACTCACAGTCAAAAGAGATTTCATAGAAACAATAGTTGAAATGGTGAATGAACTCAGTCCCGACATAATTGCTTTTACCGGTGATCTTGCAGACGGTTCTGTTGCTCATCTCAGGAAGGATGTTGAACCACTTAAGCGGATGAGAGCAAAGTACGGAACTTATTTCGTTACTGGCAATCATGAATATTATTCAGGAGTTGAGCAATGGGTTGAAGAAGCTGCGCGACTTGGCATGAAAGTATTGCTGAACTCGCACGATATTTTGCGACTCGGTGACAGCAATATGCTGATTGCCGGAGTGACAGATGTTACCGGCGGCGGATTTCTTCAGAGTCATATTTCTGATCCGGCCGCATCAGTTGCAAATGCTCCACAGAGCAATGTAAAGATACTTCTCGCTCATCAGCCGAAGAGTATTTACTCAGCTCTGCCTTTTGGATTTGATCTTCAGATCTCCGGTCATACTCACGGCGGGCAGTTCTTTCCCTGGAATTTTGCCGCAGCAATCGGGCAGCCATATTTAGCAGGACTTCATGATCACAAAGGAACATGGATCTACGTCAGTCGCGGAACAGGTTACTGGGGACCGCCCGTGCGGCTCGGTACACGGTCAGAGATTACGGTTCTGACGCTGGCAAAAGATGTGAGGGTGGCGTGAAAGCGATTATACCGGAGTAAGTATACATATGTATTGCGGATTTTCAGTGTTTTGGGTAGTTTCATATAGAATTCAAACAGCAATCCTGGTAAGCAAAGATTGACAAAGAGTGAATTTGATTGCTGGAATTATTAAATATGAAATTCAAGAAAATTGAAAGTCTTAAACATCTCAATTTCGGATAAGGAAATGAACAAATATGGAATTAAGGATGAAAACATTCCATTTTCAGAGCTTTTGGAAATTATTAGTAACGAACTTATGAAGCAGACTCTTAGCCATTCTGTCAGATTAGCGGAGAAACATGAATTAACTAAAATGACACTGAAAGAAATTTCCAAAGAGGTTAAGGCTGTGAGAAAGAATGCAGAAAGTCATAATTGATACAAATGTTTTTGTTTCTGCACTCATCCAAAAGAGCTACCCTCACTTGATAATACGTGATCTTTTTGTGGAAGGAAAGATCAACTTGTGTATTTCGGATGAACTTCTGCAAGAATATTATGCGGTTCTGAATCGAAGAAAGTTTTCGAGATATCCTGATTTTGTTAGTAATTCACGATTACTCATTTCTGAAATTGAACTCCGGTCAAGAAAATACTTTCCAAAGGAGAAAGTATCGATCATTTCAGATAAGGACGATAATAAGCTGCTGGAACTTTGCAAAGACAGCAATGCTGAATTCCTGATTACCGGAAACACAAAAGACTTCACAATGGAAATTTATGGCAATACGAAAATAATGACACCGAAAGAATACTGGGATAAACACAGACCGCGAAAACAATACTGAATATAGAATAGTCATAAGCATTGATTGGGAAATCACTTGCAGAAATTCCAATAGGTGTTCATTTATTGTTACTTATGATAAACTTGAGAATGGACTGAATTCACTATTTGACAATGTAAAATTTTCAAAAACCGGATAAGAAATTAGATATGCGTAGAAAGCGAACAGGCCAAACAAGGTTTGTTAGATGGTTCTGTCCGGTGCTGGATGCTTTGAGAGTTGATGATTGAAAAAAACCTTTCCAAGATTGTAAATAATTGTTTCTAATTCAGTTCAATATATACAACTCCCTATGCTAACCTGCATCAGAACAAATTCAGCAAACAGTGACTTCCAAAAACTTGTGGAGGAGCTTGATGCCGAGCTAAAGATAAGAGACGGTGATGATCATACATTCTATGCGCAGTTCAATAAGATCGACAAGATCAAACATGTGATAGTAGCCTATGAAGACCTGCTGCCTGTTGGTTGCGGTGCCATTAAAGAATATTCAGAAGATACTATGGAAGTAAAAAGAATGTATGTACCGCCTAATAAACGCGGAAGCGGCATTGCAACAGTTATTCTGAAAAAGCTTGAAGAATGGGCAACCGAACTGAAGTTTTCAAGATGTATATTGGAAACAGGAGAGAAGCAGCCGGAAGCATTAAGACTTTACGAAAAGAATGCGTACAGACGAATTCCAAACTTTGGGCAATATGAGAATGTGAAGGAAAGCATTTGTTTTGAGAAGATACTTACCAACAAGCATACTGGGTTGATATCATATTCTGTGGATTGAAGAAAGCTACATATTTAGGTAGCTTGCACTTCAAAATTTTATTCAGTATCAGAGTGCAGCAGATTCTTCGGTTGAAGCTACAGTCAAAAATATTACAAAAGAGAAAGTGAGCATAGAGCAAAGTGTTAACAAAGATCTCATTCTAAGAGAGAAACTTGCCTTACAAAGAACAGTACTCGCCAATCAAACGACATTTCTTGCATTCTTAAGAACCTCGATGTACTTTCTCGTCGCTGGCTTGAGTATAAGGAGTCTGCTGAAGGCGGAAGGAAACTTCATTTTTGAATATTCGTTCTACATAATTTCAGTACTCCTTCTGATATTTGGAGTATTCAATTTCATCAGGCAGAAGAGTATTATCAACAAAAGCAAGATTCACATTGGTTATTACAAAGCAGAGTATCTTGCGGAGTGAATAAGAACTTATCTCCTGCAGTCATTACATTTAAAATCCAACATAAGTTGACGGAACCTACCCGTAGAAAGCAACAGGCAAAACTTCTGCGCATTTTCAGAAAAGTTCACAGAACAACCGGTGCAATATTGTTCATTTTTTTTCTATTCATTTCGGTTACGGGATTGATGCTGGGATGGAAGAAACACAGCGGCGGATTAATTCTGCCGGAATCATATA
>CALEVL010000186.1 GCA_937924675.1 uncultured Ignavibacteria bacterium
GTAATTGATTTGAGTGCTGGAGAATTTACGCGGTGTGCTAACGGCTTGATGCGGTGTGTTAGCCATTTGACTTTGTGTGCTAACGATTTGACGCGGTCCCAGTTGTCCCCGCTGAGTCACGTCGCAATTGAGAATATTATATTCACAATCTATAAATTCCGCAATGGACTCTGCGTGTTGCGAAAAAAACTCACTCTCTCGTCTCCGCAGAGTCTCTCGGTGCTTTTCCGAGGACTCTGCGTGTTCTCAAATTCAAACGCACTTCACAGCAAAGCCCTTGTACCATGAACATTCATCATATAATACCAATGGATTCTTCGCTTCGCTCAGAATGACAAGTTCGGGTTGGGTTTATTCTTGTCGTGTTGTGAGTTTGCGTGATGTAAATTCATACACTCATCAAAGCAAGAGCGCAACCCCACATCGTCTTCGCAGAGTCTCTCGGCGATCTTCCGAGGACTCTGCGGGTAAAAGATTGCAAACACTCAAACAAACATAGCTACGTTTACAAATACCTTTCCCTGAATCTCCCTAACCAGGCTTTCACTTCATCGTCAAGTTCAATCTCATCAAATGCTGACAATAGCTTATCCAACGGCATGTCAACAAATGTCTTGTCATTTGATCTGAGAAAACTCCTGTACATATTCACATTTGCTTCACACTCTGTATCTTCAGGATGCCTTACAATTACAAAACAGCCTTGTGAGTGAGTTGAATATTCATGCTTGATGATCGAGTAGACAAGCAGATGGTCTCTCCAGAGCTGATTCCAGCGAATGTCAGAGAGATTATCCCATGACTCTCTCTTCCATGGAGAGCCGGTAGTTTCAACAAGCTCGCGGTAATATGAAGTATCATAAACTTTCTGCGAGAATGCCTCTGTGAATTTCACTTCAATGCCTATAATTCCGTGATCGGCATCTTCTGTAAAGTATTCGAAGTAAACATCGAAAGCAGTCCTGTCATTCAAGTATTCGCTTGCCGGCTGTGGTGCATATTCGAACTCCACTTTGATAACTTCATCTACCGTGTCAGGAAAGTGCTTCTTCCAAAAAGCAGTTGCAAGCTTAAGGTCATTCTTCATCAGTCCGAACAGGTTGAAGCAAAGCGGTTGGCTTGAGAGCATATTCCTGTAAAGTCGGAAATCGTCAATCGCTCCGTGACCCTGCTTGACTCTTTCTTTCACAACCTCAAAGATCTTTGGCGAGAGAAAATTTGCGCCATTGTTTGCATCATCTTCCGTGAGCATGTTTCCATAAAAATTGGCGCTGCTCTTAGTCGGCCCGGTACCATACGGAAGCTTCAGAGTATTTGCCCTGAACTCGCTTTGTCTGAGCCGCATCTTTTTGGTGAAGGGCTTGTCGCCTGAGTATTGCGGTCCGATGCCGGAATCAGCTTCTTCAAATGAAATGATCTTTGGATTGTGAGAAACGATCACACCCGGTTCAATAGATCTCTCATATTCATCTTCTAACGAAGCAGCCTTCTTCCACTTCGAGCCGCGACTGCCGCCCTTACTGATTTCAGTCAGCATCTTGTTTCCTGAAGAATCATAAAGCTGCTGCAAATACTTCCCGATCAACGCGTGATATTGTTTGTGCTTTCGCAAGCTTGCATTAGCATTCATAACTTCCGGATCTTCGGATACATCCTTTGTATAGAATGTTTCCGGGAGTTGAGTGATGGCTTTGAGGATTGAGGGGCGGGAGATGGAGTCTATATATTGTGAAGACACAATAGTTCTAGATTAGATTCATTGAATAAGTATTATTTGAAAATGTCCCATTCCTTTGGACAAACAATCTGCTCTTTAGTTTTCTTGTTCTCAA
>CALEVL010000187.1 GCA_937924675.1 uncultured Ignavibacteria bacterium
TTAATCGACGCATCACCAACACTCACGAGGGCGGCGCTCGCTCAGGATGACAAGTTCGTAGAATGTGACAAGTACGTAGAATGTGACAAGTACGTAGAGTGTTACAAGTGCTGCGCTCAGGGTGACAAGTGCTTCGATTTTTCCTTACTCTTTCCGTCCTGCAATGCCTGCTCTGACTTATCGCGACTGGCATCAGAAAAATCGATTGTTCCATTTTCCTCAGTCCAATCTTCGCTTAGGTCATCCCACTCCGGATTCATTGACTCAATAAGCTCTATCTTCTTCTTTCGCAGCCATCCTTTTATCTGCTTTTCTCTATCAATTGCGTTAAGGATGTATTCAGTCACTTCGTAGTAAACAAGTTTATCAATGTTATATCTTTTAGTAAAACTCTTACCGGTACCTGATTTGTGCTCTGACACTCTTCTCATCAAGTCTTTGGTAACTCCGGTATAAATCGCACCGTTTTTCCCGTTTGCCAAGATGTAAACGTAAAAGGTCTTTTTCATAATTGTCAATGTTTTGATTCATAATGACCGCGGCAAAAATAATGATTTGTAGAATTAAGTGGAAGGTGGATCCTTCGTTGCACTCCCGAAACGTTAAAACATGGTCTCTCTATGCGGCATGCATTATACAGAATGGATCCTTCGCGGAGCCTGCCCCTTTGGGGCTCAGGATGACAAGTTCGCAGCGTGTGACACGTACGTGTAATGCATGCCCGAGCCTCGAAACCAACCCCGTCCTTGTCATTCTGAGCACCTGCCCTGAGCCTGTCGAAGGGAGCGAAGCGCAGCGAAGGGGTACCCTCTGGGTCATCCATGTGATTTAACCACGACAGAAGGTGGATCCTTCGCTTCGCGCCTTAATCGACGCATCACCAACACTCACGAGGGCGGCGCTTGCTCAGGATGACAAGTACGTAGAGTGTGACAAGTACATGGGAGGCCAAGACAAACGCATTGAAACAAGCCCCGTCCTTGTCATTCTGAGCAAGCGCAGCGTAGCGAAGAATCCATTGGGAATGGTTAAGTCAGAAGGTGGATCCTTCGCTTCGCGCCTTAATCGACGCATCACCAACACTCACGAGGGCGGCGCTTGCTCAGGATGACAAGTACGTAGAGTGTGACAAGTACATGGTGTATGACAAGCACGTGAGCGTTGAGAGTTGAGAGCAAAACAAACGTGTTGAAACAAACCCCGTGCTTGTCATCCTCATTTGAATTTACTCCCTCAATATCAACACTTAACTTTGCCGCATGACGAACAATTTTTATACATTAAGTAAGGTTGCTGAGTTTCTCAATGACAGAATATCCGGGAAGGTAGTTGTAGAATGCTTCACTCAGGAGAAAGGCAAACTTGTTATCATTCTCACCGGTAATGATGAATACAATGCTGTTGAATTTTCTGCAATGCGTGAACTGCCTTACCTTATATTGCGGAAGAACTTTTCTAAGGCAGGTAAGAATACTGCACCTCTGCTCGAAGAAATTTGCAATAAGGAAATTGTCAGTGTTAGTGTTATTAATGATGATCGAGCAGTCGGCTTATCTTTGAGTGAAGGTTACAGTCTCTGCTTCAGTTTCTTTGCAACTCCTAATTGCTTTACCGTAAAGGATGATGTTATAATCTCAGCATTCAAAGACAGCAAGGCATTTGAAGGGATGAAACTCAGTAAAATCTTTGAAAGAAAGTCTGCCGGGATGAAGCAAGAAGAGCCATTAAACATTTCCAACTTTCTTAAACTGAAATATCCGCATCTCGGGGATATCTACAGAAGAGAGATCATTCACAGAATGTCTCTTACTTATGATTCATTGCTTGACGAATCGGCAATACAATCTGCAAACATAATTACTGAATCGTTCCTGAATGAAATCGGCTGCAACAAGTATTTTCTCTTCGAAACAACAGATGAAATGACAATGTCTTTGGCGGAACTTAAGCATCTTGGAGAAAGCTCTGCCAGAATATTTGAAGATGTTAATTCACTTGTATCATTCTATGCATTCGGTGCACATAGGAAGAAGAAGGAAACCACACTAAGAAGCTCCAAACTTACTTCACTGAATAAAAGTCTGAAGGAAGCAGAGCGTAAACGCACAAGCATTGAGACTCAATTAGAACAATGCGCTAACTCACGCTTCTTCCAGAATTGCGGAGAGTTGATCCTCGCAAACATTGGCAACATTGAAAGAGGGCAATTGTCTCTTCAGACTCTTGATGAAAGTGGCAACATCCTGAAAATAAAACTTAAGCCTGAACTTACTGCTCCTCAAAATGCAGCGCTTTACTTTGAAAAAGGGAAGAAACAAAAAGCTTCTGTTCAGCTTCTTACACAGAAACTTGACAGAATTGATATTGAGATTGGCAGAATCAAATCAGATATTAGTAACTTTGAGTCTTCCGAAAATATTAAAGAACTCGAAAAAGAATTCAGAAAGAATAAGAAAATGGAAAAAGATGAAACTCAGCGGTTCAGGAAATTTAAAGTGGATGGGGATTATGAAGTGTGGGTCGGAAAGGACAGTGCTGCCAATGACTTGCTTACAACAAGATACTCTGCACAGAATGACCTTTGGTTTCACACCCGCGGTTCAAGCGGCTCTCATACTGTGCTTAAGGTAACTAATAAAAAGGAACAGGTGCCAAAGGAAGCAATACTTTCTGCGGCGGCTATAGCAGCATACTACAGCAAGTCAAGAAATGCCGGCAATGTTCCTGTCGCTTACTGCGAGAAGAAATATGTTAAGAAGAAAAAAGGATTTAAAGAGGGGACCGTTGTGATGGAGAAAGAAAAGGTTGTGTTTGTGAAGCCGGCATTGCCGAAGGAGGTCTGAAGAACGCGGAGTAAGTCTTCATGCTTCGTGAATATCTCTTCGAATCTGTCACATACTGTCATCACGAATGATCTTCCGTTCCAGATCATTGATCTTGTCTTCGATTCGTTTGTAATGAGGTGAGCCGGCACGAAGCAAAAGATTGTATGCCTCAAATGCTTCTTTATGATTGCCCTGACTTGCATAGAGGTCGGCAAGTGTTTCTGTGATTATTCTTACTTTACTTAGCAATGCATCACCCTCACTTGGGACCGGAATCTTTCCGATGGGCTCGTGCTTTTTGCCGGAAGCATGTGTCGATCTGGTTTTGTTGAAATGAAATTCTTCAAACAGTTTCAGAAAATCTGCATAGTCGGGATCCATCGAACCAAGTCCCTTCTCAGATTCACTCTTGAGGAAACTCTCAAGATCATATTCCGAAAACAGCTGTTCCTGAATATTCATGCTGCGGTCAAACTCGGTGAAGTCTGCCTTCATATGCGGACTCGACGGGAAATAAATCTTCGCTTGATTTGATACTGAAGTAAGTGAATCAATACTGCTTCTTAGTTTTGCTGAAAGTGCAGGGCTTGTGATCTTCATCTTTATCTCCTGATACAATGTCTCAGCTTCATTCAGATATTCCGCCTTGAGAAATGCCTTCAGCAGTATCAGTTTGGCAGTCAGATAATCAGGATAGATTGTAAGTCCCGTTCTGCAAACTTCAATACATTCTTCATACTCTTCATTCAGGTAATGAAGATTTGCAAGTTTGACAAAAAGAGGTGAAAGGAAATTTCTCTCAACCTTCTCGCGGGCTTCAATATTAATTGGCATCTAAGGCAAGCTTTTGAGTGTTGATCCGGTTTGATAATACTACCTGCCTGATGGACAGATAGGAAACAGTCGCAAATCCACCGAAGAACATGAGCTGAAAGGGTATGGCGGCTATCTGCGCGGTGGCAATTGCTATTACTACACCTACAAAACAATACACTGCCATGAATGCTTCTATATAAGTAGAGAATGAGAGTTTCTTGTTTACATATTTCTTACCCTGCCATGATTCCTGCTTGTCGGTGATCTTGTATTTTGGAGTCCTGACAAACTCACTCTTCTTACCAAGCAATCCCTCAAATACGGCCTTGGTATTGTTGACAGAGAATCCCATGCTTCCTGCAAGAAAGACGGGAAAGTAAATTATTCTTTTCTGCCAGTCTGAATAAACATCCTTCTGAGAGTAAAGATAGAAGAGAAAAGAACTGATGAATGCAAAAATGAACAATGACATGAATTTGAAAACAGTATCATACTCGCCAGTAAGCTTTACAAGCATGACAGGCAGATTAAGCAGAGCGGCAATTAATATGAACGGGTATGCGAGGTTGCTGCAAAGGTGTATGAACGATTGAACTTTGAGCTTGAAGGACATATTTGACTTCAGCACAACGGGGAAAATCTTCTTAGAGGTCTCAATAGCTCCTTTGGTCCATCTGAACTGCTGTGACTTCAATGCAAAAATATCTGAAGGTAATTCAGCAGGAGAGGTGAAGTTGATCAGATACTTGAACTTCCAACCTTTCATCTGTGCTCTGTAAGACAGGTCAAGGTCTTCGGTAAGTGTATCAGCTTCCCAGTTGCCGGCATCAAAGATACATTCTTTCTTCCACACACCGCCCGTACCGTTGAAGTTGATAAAAAACCCGGCTCTGTTTCTTACTGCCTGTTCGATCACAAAATGTCCGTCAAGAGCTATCGCCTGAGTCCTTGTCATGAGGGAATATTCTCTGTTAAGATGTTCCCATCTTGTCTGAACCAATCCTATTTTTTCTTCTTTAAAAAAATATGGAATTGTACGCTTGAGGAATTTCTTTCTCGGTATAAAATCAGCATCGAAGATCGCCACATATTCTCCCCGGGCAACTTCAAGTCCCTCCTTTAATGCACCTGCTTTGTAGCCCTGCCTGTTGGTTCTGTGTATATGCTTTATGTCAAATCCCTGATCAATGTATTGTTTGATGTGCTCTTCTATGATGCCGGTTGTTTCATCAGTTGAATCATCAAGAATCTGAATTTCCATTTTGTCCTTTGGATAGTCTAGTCGCATAGTTGCGTCTATCAGGCGTGTGATGACATATCTTTCATTATATAGAGGAAGCTGAATAGTAACATCAGGATAGTCTGTAATTTCAAACTCGCTCTCATCAAGATCTTTTGTCCTTTCTCCGAATGTCTTGAAATAATAATAGATCATATTGAAACCGTGCGCCCCGAATATGAAAAGGATAGTAAGAGAAACAATGTAAGCGGCAAGTATAATGCTTTCTGCGGTCATTCTGTTCTCTCCGAAAATTCAGTAAATGATCTGATCAATATTCTTTACCAGTTTGAAGTTAAGTCAATCAATATGTCTTCGCAGATACGGTTCAACGCAATTGATACGCCCTGAGCTCTCTCTGAAAAATCATTGCTTGAAGATACATATTCTCCGTAATTTACAAAGTTCCTTTTCCAGATTGATTTCTGTTTCTTCAAGTCCTGGAAATCTGCTGCAATGGTAATTGTCACTTTTCGTCTGGTTACTGTTTCGCCGGATACAATTACTAACGCATCGTCAACTACAGTAAGTATTGTGCAAACAAGCGATGCATCTGCAGCGGTCTTGTCAGCTATCCTGAAAGTATTGTCATTTGTAATTCTTATCTTAAGATCCTGCGTGAATTGCTCCGGCAAAGTTGGATCGGAGAAACCGCTTGCATCTTCAAACTGTGGAACAAATATCTTGCGGATCCCCTCCGGCGGATTATTGCCCCTGAATCCATATACACCGCATGAACTTAAGAACATTGTGAACATTATCAGCATAAGTGCTCTTGTCATCGCCGCCATCTGTCCTCTTTAGAGATGTTGTATTTCTTCATCTTCTTGTAAATATTTCTCGAAGACTGATTGAGTTGTGCGGCAACATGTTCTATATTCCATCCGTTATTTTCAAGAAGATAAGTAATGACTTCCCGTTCAATATCATCGAGATTCATCTTGCTTATCTTTTCCTTTGATATATGCAGTCCGTCTGGTTGTTCATTCTCCGTGCGTACCACTCCTCTGAAAGCTTCAAGTGTTTCTTTGATGTCAAGTATGTCTGATTTAAGTTCAATCAATGCCCTGAAAAGAAAGTCCTTTTCCTTCTGCTCCCTTGAAATAGGAAATGGTACAGGCATATGCATTAATGAATCGGAGAGTTCAGGTTTCAGATGCTTCCTTACGTCTTCAAGTGTAAGAATCCTTCCGGGTACAAGTACAAGAATACTCTCACAGAAATTTCTTAGTTCCCGCGCATTTCCGGGCCAACTGTAATTAATAATGTAATCCATTGCATCATCATCAATTCCCGGAAATTCTATGTTGTTTTGCTTTGAATAATGTTCCATGAAGTAACTGAACAGCAGCCTGATATCAGCTCTTCTTTCCCTGAGAGGTGGTATGAAGATGTTTATTGAACGGAGCCGGTAATACAAATCCTCTCTGAAATTCTTCTGAAGCACTTCAACCGAAAGATCCTTATTAGTTGCCGCAATTATCCTGACATCGACGCTGATGGTCTTGTTACCGCCAACTCTCATGAATTCACCTGTCTCAAGCACACGAAGAAACTTTACCTGTGTTGAAAGCGGCATCTCGCCTATCTCGTCAAGGAAGATGGATCCTTCATCTGCCATTTCAAAGTAACCTTTTCTTTCCTCTATAGCACCTGTGAACGCGCCCTTCTGATGTCCGAACAATTCACTTTCTATAATGCCTTCTGGAATTGCGCCGCAGTTGACAATCACAAACGGCTTATCTGACCTCTTGCTGTTGCTGAAAATTGAATTGGCAACAACTTCCTTGCCGGAACCGCTTTCGCCTGTTATTAAAATGCTGACATCTGTTGGTGCAACCTGCCTGATCGTGTCGTTAATTTCTTTGATCTGTACAGAGTCGCCGAGTAACTTAACTGACATAGAAAATTTTGCAAATATAGCATTATGCCCGCGGTAATTAAAGCCAGTGTTTTGGAGGTGAGAATTGAAAATTAAAAATTAAAAATTAAAAATTGAATATTGCAGATCAATCCCAATTTCTGTTTCATTAACATCTATTGCTATACTTGAACATAGGCTGATTGCAATAGCTGGAATTACCTTGTTCATGATTGCCAGACTCTCGTTCGCCCGAAAGTAGTCTTGTAATCTACAACCGGTCAGAAAGCCACATTCAGTTGGGAATAGGGTTGTCCGTTTCAGACGTGATTTAGAAAAGCTCAATTTCTCAAAACATCTTTTAGATTTCTCCTTTACAGTATAATGAGTAAATTGCGCCAATCAAAATTCCCACTTCATTTTATATGAGCACCAAGACATTGACGCTGCAAAACAGTAAATCCAAGTATAAGGAAAAGGAAAGAAACGAAATTCTTGATGATTACCGTCTGGCAAATGTAAGCCGGCAGGTAAGCCTTTTGGGAAGAAAAGAAGTTCTTACGGGCAAGGCAAAGTTTGGTATATTCGGTGACGGAAAGGAAGTTCCACAGATAGCTATGGCAAAAGTCTTCAACAACGGCGACTTCAGGTCAGGTTATTACAGAGATCAGACATTCATATTTGCAACAGGAATTTCTACTGTTAAAGAATTCTTTGCTCAGCTTTATGCTGACACAAACCTTGAGCATGAACCTGCATCCGGCGGAAGATCCATGAATGCACACTTTGCAAGCAGGTTGCTTGAAAGTGACGGCACGTGGAAGAATCTTATGGAAATGAAGAACACCTCTTCGGATATCTCTCCAACAGCCAGTCAGATGCTGAGGCTTGTAGGACTGGCTTATGCTTCAAAGCTTTACCGGCTGAATAAGCAGCTTCATTCCATGAAACAATTTTCACTCAATGGAAATGAAGTCGCATTTGGCACGATAGGGAACGCAAGCTGCGCCGAAGGTATGTTCTTTGAAGCTTTGAATGCCGCTTCAGTGCTGATGATTCCCATGGCAGTGTCAGTATGGGATGATGGATATGGAATTTCAGTCCCAAGCAAGTATCAGATTGCAAAGGAGAATATTTCAGAACTTCTGAAGGGATTTGAATATGATGATACCTCACGTCAGGGAATGAAAATCTATACCGCAAAAGGATGGGACTATCCCGGATTGATCAAGATGTATAAGCAAGGTATCAAAGATATCAGAGAGAATCACATCCCGGCATTGTTCCATATTCAGGAAGTCACGCAGCCACAGGGTCATTCCACATCAGGATCACACGAAAGATACAAATCTCCCGAACGGCTTGAGTGGGAAAGAGAATACTGCTGCATTGCACAAATGAGAAAGTGGATGCTTGCAGAAGGTATATCAAATGAAGAAGAACTCGATAAGATAGAATCAGAATCTAAAGACTATGCGAAGAAAATGCAGTTGGAAGCATGGGAAGATTTTGTGCGACCTATAAAGATTGAGAGCGAAGAGCTGAGAAATATATTTGCTGAAGTAGCTGCTGAAAGCAATAACTCAGATGATATTAAAAAAGTAAGCGAAGAATTGAAGAGATCACTTGATGTGAACAGGAAAGTTATTGGTGAGGCATTAAATGACGTTTTACGGCTTGGAAGAGACAGCAAAGGGAATGGACTTAAAAAACTGGCGCAGTGGAAGAATGAATTTATAAAGGCAAATGACAGAAGGTACGGTTCTAACCTGTACAGCGAATCAGCAGAGTCGGCATTGCATGTTGCTGAGGTCAAACCGATTTATTCCGCCGATTCAAAGACGAAGGACGGCAGAGAAGTGCTGAATGCCTTCTTTGATATTGCATTTCAGAGAGACCCCAGGATCTTTGCAATAGGAGAAGACCTTGGGAAACTTGGAGATGTAAATCAGGGCATGGCCGGTTTACAGGCAAAGTACAGTGAACTCAGATTGACCGATACAGGAATTAGAGAGGCCACAATTGTTGGACAGGGGATTGGTGCGGCATTGAGAGGGCTCAGGCCAATTGTAGAAATTCAGTATCTGGATTACCTTTTCTATGCTTTGCAGATTGTCAGTGATGATCTGGCATGCCTTCAGTACAGAACTGTCGGCGGGCAAAAAGCACCTGTGATAATAAGAACAAGGGGGCACCGTCTTGAAGGTATCTGGCATTCGGGCTCGCAAATGGGAGCAATAATAAATTGCTTCAGGGGAATGATAGTCTGCGTGCCAAGAGACATGACAAGAGCCGCAGGATTCTATAATACCATTCTAAAGACTGATGAACCTGCCCTGATCATAGAGAGACTCAATGCATACAGACTGAAAGAAAGAATGCCGGATAATCTAAGTGAGATAACTGTTCCGGTTGGTGTTCCGGAAGTTCTTGAGCCGGGAAGCGACATAACAATTGTAACATATGGAGCGTGCGTTGATATTGCAAGGCAGGCAATAGCCAAGTTGAAAGAAGTTAGCATTTCAGCTGAGCTAATTGATGTTCAGACTCTTCTTCCCTTCGATTTACACGGCATCATACTGGAGTCACTTAAGAAAACCAATAGAATTCTTTTCCTTGATGAAGACGTTCCCGGTGGAGCAACTGCATATATGATGCAGAATGTCTTGGACAGGGACGGCGGTTACAGGCATCTTGACTCTCAACCGGAATGTCTTGCCGGGAAGCCTCATCTTCCTGCATACGGAACCGATGGAGATTACTTCTCGAAACCAAACGTAGAAGACATTTACGATAGGGTTTACAAAATAATGCATGAGAGTGATCCGGTTGAATATCCAATGTATTTCTGAAGTGTTTCAGTGCTGTCCAAAACGTTTTAGAACAACGAAAATTGTAGCAAAAACAAGCTTGAACGTTAAGAATTTTTCGATTCGGAAAAACAACCCGCCCGCCTGTCGAATTACTACTCACTTGAAGTAAATGACGGCGGACAGGCGACTCGCCGCCCTGAGCCACAGCCCTGAGCCTGTCGAAGGGTTGTCGAAGGG
>CALEVL010000188.1 GCA_937924675.1 uncultured Ignavibacteria bacterium
TTGCTGAACGTCCGAAGTCTTTTGCTGGACGTCCGATCTTTTTTCCCCTCGTTACGAATCTCCTGATTCGTAACGTTAGTTCTCTTGTCCGTGTCTGCCTGCCACTTGAAGGAGTCTGTGACGCTGCTCAACATGCTTATCATCACTTCACCAGCAACATCCTCTTCGTCTCCGAAAAACTTTCCGCCCTGAGTTCATAATAATACACGCCGCTTGGAAGATTTTCGCCGTTGTTGGTGTTCCCAAAAGTTTGCAAAGTAGAGAGTGACTAAAATCAAGGAGAACCATGCAAACTTTTGGGTCACCCCGCCTGCAGAGAGTGTACTTTTTTAATCGACTGCGGGCAGGCAACAACCAACACAAGGTGTCGCTGTCAGTTTATTAAGTTAAGCTGTTCAGGGTAAGTTGTTGGTCTCGCCCGCAGGTGAATTCAAGAGAACTTTCAGCTGTTTCTTTGCGGGCTAAGACCAACAACGGCGGGAATAAAGTTGTACTGTCTGCAGGCGCGGTGACCCATGGGAATCCACCCCTTCGGGGAAAGTTTGCATTTAAGCCTACCACACTTTGTGAAATGCTTTCATGCAAACTTTTGGGAACACCAACAACGGCAAAAAAAGATTGTCGCCTCCATTACCTGCTTCAAGACTTCCTGCGCGTGTGTTTGCAAAATCCGAGAGTACTGATTCGTCGTCATACTTGTCAACCGCCTGAACTCTATAGCGAACCGGATATTCAATGCAGTAATTCGGCGGAGCGCATGCTTCGGTATTGCAGATTGAGACAAGCTCTTCGTCAATGTATTCCGCCGGCGAGTTCTCATTGATGTCAACCGTATCAATGCAGTCGTAATAATTCTCTGAATATGCAAGCGCGTCCGGAGGAACGGAGCCCATATCGCTTGCCGTGCTTCTGTAAATCCGATATCTCTTAGCCAGACCTTCGCCGCCAATGGATCTTCTCATATCCGGTTCCATATTGTGATTCCATCTTAGCTTGATTCTTTTGTAGCCGTCTAATGTCGGCTGTGAATCGCAAGGCACTACAACCAAGCCCATTGGGCGGGAGGGGGGAGTTAGATGGAGAATTGAATCTTCGGAGATACCGCCTTGCCCTGCTTTGAAAATTTTAAAGGCTGCTGAATTTGAAGGTCCGCTCCCGGAATTTGAGTACAGCCAGATAAAAATACCGGTTGAACTATTGCCCACATTCTTAGTATTCGGACTTGAATAAGGACTGAAGATTTCATTATATCCCGGTCTCCATGCATCATATCTGTCTCCAAGTACTTCTTCATTAGAATAAATGTCGGTTGAGTTAGTAAAGAGCCTGTCAGTACCCATTAAGCATTCATTTGATTCATTTATTTTTCCAATGCCTGCCCATATCACAGGATCATGACTTCTACCATCAGCAGAAATATGACTCCATCCGCTGTCATTTTGATAAGAAACACTATCTCGCAAAAAAAATGTCCATGCACCGGCCGGATAACAATATCCTGCGTCCCAGGCATTTCGTTGACTTTGACCTCTATTACTCCAATACCAAACGCCATCTGCACACTCTTCATCCTGTGGAACAATATTTCCCTGTGGATAGACTATTCCAAAATTGTTTACATGATAAATGTAAACTCCTCTTGAATAATTTCCCTCATATTTATACGGACCAATGATTTGAGTCGTATCTCCAAGCATGGGAGTATCCCATGTTGAAGCATTGCCTCTGTTGGAAATCAGATAGCATTCATTTCCGGATACAGGTACCCTCAGTATAACATTGTCAGAAGCACCCCGCGCCGAGTAATCTGCAACATAATAATTTGTCTGAGAACTGAAGCTTACGGTATCCATACTTCTGTATTTTAAAAGAACTGTTTCATAAGGGCTAAAAAAGCCGTCTCCGCCGGGTCCGTAAGATACCTTGCCATAGGTAATATGACCTCCGGCATACAGACAATGACCATGTTCATGCTGTAATGCAAGTATATTATGAAACTTTCTAGCAGTGAATGAGACTGTAACTCCGGAACCCTTTCCGCGAAAACCATAACCTACTTTGACACTGTCCAAAGTATCAACAAGAACATAATCCGTACTAGAATGATTGGAGGTTAAGCTTGCATATCCTCTTTTATCCCATAAAGGACCTGCGTAATTTTTGTGTACTTTATATATCATATCTACATATTTATCTGGTTCATGGTAAAATTTAATCTGACCATTTTCTACCGTGTCTCGCCATTTATCGTAATCTGTCCAATTCTGTATTGCTGTGTCCATTTTTCTCCATATTTCAAGATTTATCTCAACGTCAGAAGAATATTGATCTTGAGTTTTATCAAGCACAACGGAAAATGCCTTTCCGGTTACATGAAATTTACCTCTGCTCAATTCAAGCCAAAAATCACTTATAGGTTCTTTATCTTCATCGTATGCATCCCACCAATCCGAGTTGTAACTTTTTGTTTCGGCAATCATGCTATCAAGATAAATAGGCGCTTGACCTGTGGGCCATTGCCAGTCATCATTATCACCTAAGAATTGTACAAAGACAATTATTACAGGGAAGACAGCGCTTGATGGTGAAAGAGTATCGCCGCTTAGGTCTGTTCTGACAGGCTTTGTCAGTCCATTGAAAGTACTGACGGATAACGAATTTCCCAATCCTGTAGAGTCAATAAATCCGCAGTCAATTCCAAATTGTGATTGTGAGAATGAAATGGAGCAGTTCAATAGCAAGAAGAATGTCATACATACTTCTAAAGTTCTTACATTTTTCATTTTCATTACTCCTTTAGATTTTTATGAGAAAAGCCTTATTAAAAGAGACGGAATGTTCCAAAAAGTTTTTGAATAAACTTTAAACTTCCGCACAGATGAGCTTCAGACCGGTTCGTATCACTTATGGACCCCGGATCATAAGTCCTATTAATTTACTTTAATAACAACATCCTCTTGGTTTCAATTCTTTCACCATTAACTAATAAAGCATAGAAGTAAACCCCGCTGTTTAATTCCAAAGCATCAAACTCTACTTCGTAGTTTCCCGGATCTTTAGTTTCAGAAACTAAAGTTCTAACTTGCTTTCCCAATGCATTATGCACACTTATATCAATCATACTGCGATCTGATACAGAATATTTTATTATAGTACTTGGATTGAAAGGATTGGGGTAATTCTGTGAAAGAGTATATTCATCGGGTAGAGATGAACTTGAATTTGATACTCCGACCATAATTTGTCCTCCGTTTGTAGTATGAATAATTTTTCCTAAACCTCCGGAAATCCATCCTATTGAATCATTGTACAAATACATTGATAACATGTGGCCAGGACTGAACGACCCGGAATTTTCTCTTACCCATTGTGTGCCGCCATTTGTTGATTTAAAAAGATATCCCTGCTCGCCGCCCACGAAGCCGGTGTTTTCATCAACAAATTCGGCAAAGCGCATTTGAGGACTTACATCAATGGAGTCTATATAAAACCATGTCTCGCCAAAATCAAATGTCTTGAATATCCTCCTGTCACTTCCTGCAACCCATCCTGTCAGATTGTTTACAAATGAAAGTTTGTAAAAATTAGGAATTCTAAATCCAATAGGCATTACTATATTATACCAATTCAATCCTCCGTTTGTGGTTTTGAACATATCTGTTCCTGAGCCTGTAACAATTCCGGTGAGAGCATCTTTGAAATACATATCATGTAAATTCCCCGCAAACAAGGGATCTGTAATTATTGAATCACCGCCGTTTGTTGTTCTCAAAACTTTCTGCCCTGTCCCGGCTATCCAGCCGGTATTTTCATCAACAAAAAATACCGCATCATAGCTTGAACCGAATCCCGGCGCATTATTTCTGATTACAATCCAATCATTGCCTCCGTTGGTTGTTTTTATGATTGTTTCAAACCAGCCCACTACATAGCAAATGTTTGAATCTACAATATGAATGCTGAACAATGGTTTCCCCACTGCAGGATTTGCTATTGAGATCCAATTAGTTCCTGCATTTGTTGTTTTCAATATGATACCGTTATCACCAACAATCCATCCTGTACTTCGATTTAAGAACTCTACATCTCGTAAGAGTGATGGAGTTCCGGAAAATTGTGTTATCCACTGCGCAACTGCTTGATGTGAAACAATGCTGATAAGTAAGAAGAAGCAGAATAACTTATTCATATCTGTTCAATTATAGTTTTTTGCTAACGGTGTAAACGTTTAATTTAGTTTTGTAAGAGTCAAGTCATCTTTCATATCCGAATGTTAGAGGGAATTGCTTTTCATCCGAGCATGCATGCAGGGATTTCAACTGATGTAGTTCTTTCAGCAGAGTCCCCGCGTGAGTGGTTTTGGAAACAGAGAGGAAAATTATGCGAGTGACTTCACAGAGTGGCAGGCTTTGAGGATGAGAAGCAAAATTTCACTATCGGGGGCTTGGAAATAGGCTAAAGTATTTGCTCATTCGAAACACGGTATCTGCAAATCCAATGCCGCCACTTTGTTGAGTTCCCTGTGCTAAGTTTCAATTTTAGAACTCTTTCTACAAATGGGACACTTAGCTTAGGACAAAAAAAAATACCCTGCCACAAATTGCGACAGGGTATTTTGAATTTCAGAGAAATATTTTATTTGATCAGAAGCATTTTCTTCATACTTACATTACTTCCGCTTGCCAGTTTGTAATAATACACGCCGGAAGAAAGTGATGAAGCATCAAAGTTTATTGAATGCCTTCCCGCTTCAAGATAATTATCAACAAGGTTTGCCACCTCTTTTCCTGATACATCAAATACCTTCAGAGTAACCTGAGCAGATACAGGAATGTTGAAATTGATCGAAGTTGACGGATTGAAAGGATTTGGATGATTCTGCTCGAGCGCAAATTCACTTGGATTGAGAAGTGAATTGTCATTAGTTTCTTCTCCGTTTTGTACCAGTGGAGCGGCGCAGCCACTTGATGAAAGCAGACTCGCTCTAGTTCCGCTGATAGTAGCATTCATATGGCCTGACTGTCCTGTAGTAAACATGAACATACATCTGTCATCTGTGTAATCCATATAGTTCTTGTGGTGTCGGGACTTCCGTCCCGACACATGTTAACCATTCGCGTCAGGACGAAAGTCCTGACGCCACAATTAATATTCCATTCTCCCTGACTTGGCGGCATGATATCAACCCTTTAGATTAATTTCTGAAAAACATCATAATTGTTTTCTAACAGACAGCGTATCTTAAGTTTATGGATTTCATTCACATAAAACAAAAACATAGACTATGAGATTCTTTGCATTGGTATATTAACATAGGCTCACATTCCCCCGGCGCGGGTTCTCACTGCTCATCATTACTTCACCAGCATCATCCTCTTCGTCTCCGAAAAACTCTCCGCCCTGAGTTCATAATAATACACGCCGCTTGGCAGATTGTCTCCGCTGAACTGCACAGAATAACTTCCGGACTTCAGTTACTCGTTTACAATGACTTCAACTGCTCTCCCTAACACATCAAACACTTTCAGCGAAACATTGCCTGAAGTTCTTACATCGAACCTTTCGCCGTTGTTGGTGTTCCCAAAAGTTTGCAATTCCCGCAAGAGATTCTCTAATGACAACCCCCGCAAACTTTTGGGTCACCAACAACTTACCCTTAACAAAAGCAAAGATCTTTTCCTTCTGGTTACAAAGCCCCAGCTTCGTAACCGAAACCTGCATATAATTTAAGGCATAAATTGGAAACGCCGAGAGTTCTATGAATAAACGAGAGCAGTGATGAGTGCAGTTGATTAGGGTAAGCTGTTGGTCTCGCCCGCCGGAAAATTTATGTCAAGATCGGAGATGTTGTTGATGCGGGCTAAGACCAACAGCGGCAGGAAATTTCACCATTATGTTTGAAAATATGCACTGTGCCGGAATCAAGAAATTGATTAACAAGCTTAAATGATGTAAAAATCATTTCGCCATATCCGTCACCA
>CALEVL010000189.1 GCA_937924675.1 uncultured Ignavibacteria bacterium
TCGTTCTGATCTCCGGCACTTCATTCAGTCAGGGTGTTATTTCAATAAGACTTGGACCTGAAACCGGGCAGGACTGTAACATTGCTTCCTACATTCCGGATACACCATTGCCGCATTATCCTGACATGGTAGCTGCAGCATGGACTTACCAGGGTGAATTCAATTTATGGAGACCGCTATTCAAATTTAATCCCAGAGGTGTTCCTGCAAGGGCGCAGGTTCTTCATGCACGTCTATCGTTGTTTGGAAATCCTTATCCAGTCAGTGCATTGCATTCAGGAGCGAATAAGAGCTACTTGAGAAAAGTCACTTCGCCATGGGATCATAATACAGTAACATGGGAAACACAGCCTGATTTTTCAACGGTCAATCAGGTAGAACTTCCGGAAAGCACGTCTCCAATGCAGGATTATCCTGATATTGATGTTACAGAGTTAGTGAAAGACATGTTGAGGGATTCGACAACAAATTTCGGGTTTGTGATCATGAACAGATTTGAAAACATATACAGAAGCATGAATTTTGCTTCAAGTGATTGTATTGATCCAAGCAAGAGGCCGCTGCTTGTGATTTCATACATGCCGAATCCGCCTACAGGCATTTCTCCAATTAACGAAGTTACGCCGGCAGAATATGATCTTTCTCAGAATTTTCCAAACCCATTCAATCCGGTCACAAATATTGATTTTGACATACCGGTTTCAGCATTTGTTTCACTGAAAGTTTTCGATCAGTTGGGTAGAGAGGTTACAACTATTGTGAATGAGAATTTGCAAGCAGGAAGTTACAGGATGCAGTGGGATGGAAGCAATTTCGGAAGCGGGACTTATTTCATAAAGCTGGAATCGGGCAGTAAGATGATTACAAAAAGAATGATGCTGATAAAATAAAGAACGAGTGTCCCTCCCGGGACAATGATTGTATACGGTCATTCCAAAATTAGCAACATTCGAGAAGTGTGTTTAAAAAGAAGTCTGCATATTTGCATCACACTTTTAAAAATCAAAAAAGAAAGGAAGCACAAAATGGCAAATGCAATCAATTGGTTTGAGATCCCGGTTGTGGACTTCGACAGGGCAAAGAAATTTTACGGTTCAATTTTTGCGCAGGAGATGATTGACATGAATATGGGTGAATATCAAATGGCAATGTTCCCGGCAGAAGGGCTTAGCGGTGCAATCGTAAAGGCAGAAGGTCAGAATCCTTCCATGGATGGTACATTGATCTATCTCGCTGCCGGAGAAGATCTGACGGATGTAATGAACAGGATCGAAGGTGCGGGCGGAAAAATCCTGCAGCCAAGAACAAAAGTTACCGATGAAATTGGCTATATAGCTATCTTCGCTGATACCGAAGGCAACAAAGTGGCACTGCATTCTCCAAAATAACCAAACCAAATTTGCCGGCGTAATTTATCTTCTGATGAATGACCGCCGGCCTTTTTCATTTCACTCCGATATATGGTCCGTACTTGTGCTGTTCCGCTGAAAGTGAATCTGCAAACGGCGGATACGGACAATCTATCGGCTTCATCTTAAGATCAGGAAAATCTTTCTCAAGATTTGCCATGTGCGGATGGTGTTTGGAGTTTATGTAAGCCGCCACATCCCATGCATCTTCATCAGTAAGGTTAGCATTGTAATATGGCATCTTTGACTTGATAAATGATGCAGCAGTCATGAGGCGATACATTCCTGCACCGTCATTGTAACTGTCAATGCCCCAGACAGATGGAATATCAAAACCGTTCTCAGGTCTGCCTTCTGTATAAGCACCTGCTCCATTTTCGGCATGGCAAGTATTGCATTTATTGTTGTAAATGGTCCTGCCGAGATTAGGATCAGCCGCTCTGTACATTAGCTGAAGCTTTGGCAGCCCATCAAGTTTCTTGGCTATCTGAGGCATCACTTCACTGCTTATCCACTTATAGTATGCTACAATACATTTCATCTCGTAGCTGTCAAGAGGTAGGGGCTTGCCGTTCATGCTGCGCCTCATGCATTCATTGACCCTTTGCTGAATTGCAATAACGCTGTCAACTCTACCGCTGTATTCCGGATAATAGAGATAGACTCCGACAAAGCCCAGTGCGTCAGCCTGAGTTCCTGCTCCAATGTGGCAATTGCCGCATTCAAGATTATTTCCCGCAAACCGCTTTGCAGGATTCTCCGCATATGGTCCGATGTGAATGTTGGTATGAGAGATGAGTTCTTTTCCGAATTTGATTGAATCTCCCGAAGGTCCGGCGGGAACTTTGCTCATGTCAGGATATTGCCACCCGGGAGGTTCATTTTTTGAACAGGAAAACAGAAGAAGTGCCGTGATAGATATGATTATTAGTTGTTTCATGATGGTCAGGATTTAGTTATGAAACATACCTGTACAAAAGTAGGCATAATGTTTGAGATTGTGAATGCAAGAATCCGAGGTCAGCCCGCCGCTTGTTGAAGCCAGTTTGGAGGGTGTAATCTTTTTACCGCGCCAAAAGAATTCTTAGCCACGAACGCACGAATATTTTTTGCCACGAATGCACGAATCAAAAGATGCATTCTCCTCATTGGCGTGCAGGAAAAGTGCTGTCGGTTCAATCCTTACAAAAGTCTATTGTTATGAATTTTTAGGAACCGGAATTTACAGTTTTCTTTGAGGGAAGCCTGGACATAGATTTTGCCTCTTTTTTGAGGGTTTTGAGTACTATAGCAGAAGGTCTGAACTCTTTAGCAGAGCGTCCGAACTCTTT
>CALEVL010000190.1 GCA_937924675.1 uncultured Ignavibacteria bacterium
CCAATAGATCTGAAAAGCATTCTTGAGACTCCTCCCCCTTCAGGGGGAGGCTGGGCGGGGGTGAATGTTAATGATTATTGAGTTTGAAATTACTAATATTTCAATGAGTTGATGATGATCAAATAATAAGAATCTATTTATGCTATTCTCACCCCTCCCCGGCCCTCCCCTGAAGGGGAGGGAGACTGCTGGCAATCCCCATCATATTCATAAGAATTTTTGCCGGGGCTCAGGAAGAAAGAACTTGGTTGCCAATAGATCTGAAAAGCATTCTTGAGACTCCTCCCCCTTCAGGGGGAGGCTGGGTGGGGGTGAATGATAATGATTATTGAGTTTATTCGGCCGCGACTCTGACGCGGGTTGCAAAAAGTTACTTTAATTATGAGTCTGCGCCTGCCTGAGAATTATCAGCTTTTTTGAATGAAAAATATCGCCTTCAATAAGTATATTGGCTCATCAATTAAACATTCCAAGCGATATGACTACCGAAACTATTGACCTCAAGACAAAGAATCTTATTGTTTCCTCAATGGCTGAAACTCTCATTGGCTCAGAGATAATTTTTCTCGCATGGCAAATAAACGAGAAGATCGCCAAGGGACAGAAGATCTCAAATCTGACAATTGGTGATTTCAATCCGAAGATCTTTCCAATACCGGAAATACTTAAAGAAGAAATAAAGAAAGCATATGATGAGAACGAGACGAACTATCCTCCTGCTGAAGGTTCAATGGATCTCAGAAAAGAGATCTCAAAGTATCTGAAAAGCAAAGCAGGACTCGAATACGGAACTGATGAGATACTTGTAACCAGCGGAGCAAGGCCGGTTATATTTGCAGCATATAATACAATTGTGGATGTAGATGAAGTAGTGATCTTCCCTGTTCCTTCCTGGAACAATAACCATTACACTCATCTTACAAGATCAAAAGCAATAACGGTTGAGACAAGACCTGAGAATAATTTCATGCCAACCGCCGATGATATAAGACCATACATAAAAGAAGCAAATCTCATATCATTGTGCTCACCATTGAATCCGACAGGAACTGCTTTTACGGAGACTGAGATCAGGAACATTTGTGATCTTGTGCTTGAAGAGAATTACAGAAGAGGAGATGAAGCAAAACCGGTCTATGTATTGTATGATCAAGTGTACTGGCAACTGACATTGGGAGACACTGTTCACTATAATCCCGTAACCGTGAATCCTGAGATGAAGGACTATACGGTTTTTGTTGACGGCATAAGCAAAGTATTTGCTTCGACCGGAGTGAGAGTCGGCTGGGGATTCGGACCGAAGAAGCTCATAGACAAAATGAAATCAATAACATCACACATGGGAGCTTGGGCGCCGAAAGCGGAGCAGGTTGCTGTATCCAGATTTCTTGCAAACAGAAATGCAGTAGATGAATATCTTGTAAAGTTTAAATCTGAAATCGGAAAGCGTCTCAACGGATTCTACGAAAGATTTCTTAAGTTGAAGAATGAAGGATTTAATGTTGATGTGATAGCACCGCAGGCATCCATATTCATGACAGTGAAAGTTGATCTTATAGGAAAGAAGAAAGAAGACGGCACTGTGATCTCATGTACGCAGGACATCACGGATTTTCTGATAGAGGATGCTAAGATTGCACTCGTGCCTTTTGCATCATTCGGCGCCTCGCCTGATTCAACATGGTATCGGGTTTCTGTCGGCACCTGCACGATGGATCAGATCAATGAAGTTATGGACAGTCTTCATTTAGCCTTGTCAAAGCTTAAGTAAAATAATTGTTTACATTTTTTATGGCGAGAAACTCCCGCAAGAGTTTCTCGTTTTAATTTAATACAGAATACTTATGAAGGAAAAGATCGGACTTCTCAAGTGGATGCTAGAAGATATAAGAAAAGAAACGATCAAAGGCATAAGCAATCTTACAAAGGAGCAGTTGTTTGCCGTGCCTGAAGAAGGAGAGTTTCCGATAGGAGCTTATCTTATGCATCTTTGCGAATGTGATATTCACTGGCTTGAAGTGATCTCCGGTGATAAACAGTCGGATGAATTGAAAAAAGAATGTTACTTTGACAAGTGGTTCGATCCGTCAGGTGAGCCGGGTCCTCCGGCAACAGCTCCTGAACTCATACAGTATGCAACTCTGCTGAAGACCACCCGCGCGAGATTTCTCGATTACATTTTATCAATAGATGATGATGATCTTGAAATTGACATAGTCATAAAAAGGAATTCGGGAGATGTAAGCATTTCAAAAAAACGGATCATCTATCATATCATAGAACATGAGGCTCATCACAGAGGGCAGATGTTCATGCTCATTCGCAGAGCCGGTTGGAACAAGGAACATCAGTTGGCCGTAAGAGATACAGATTGGTGGCTGGATCCCGAAATGGATTCCTAACTCCCAATAAATTATCCTCCACAGCAATTGAAAAAAAGAATCAAAGATAACAAGTTTGTCATCATCGCTTCGCTTATTACTTTCGCATTACTTCTGATCATCCTCATCTTCATACCACTTGAATTCAGCGGCTACAAGAATACTGATACACTTGCACCGGTCTGGTACATAATTACCGAATCCGGCGGTGCTGCCGGTTCATCGTTGATACTTATCCTGCTCACACTTTATTTGTTTTTTCATTTCAGAACGACAGGAAAGAGAATGAACTATCTCATTGAGTTGATTGGACTCATTGTGTTAGTTGAATTGTCCTCGCTCGCTGTCTCACAGCTTTATACAAAAGAAGTTGTAAGAGAGCCGAGACCTTCGCAAATGTACTTTGTTGAGAAAGGTGTGATCGAAAACAAAGGAAGAGAGTTCTTTGATATGCCAATGAAAGAAAAGCAGGATTATTTGAGATTCAGAACGGAAGTCCGAAAATCAGAGCTTGAGGATGTTTATCCGCCTATACTCTCAAGCTGGACAACTGACATCGGGTTTTCATTTCCGTCAGGACATTCACAATCATCCTTCTTTCTAGGCATAATGATTGCCTATGTCATTTTCAGATCGGTTGAATACAGAAGAAGATTCTTAACTTTGATACCTTTGCTTTGGGCACTTCTTGTATGTCTGTCGAGGGTAATTATAGGCGTGCATTATCCGGAAGATGTTGCCGCAGGAGCTGCAATCGGAATCGTGTTTGCGTTCTCACTCATTTCGCTGAAGATCACTGACAGAGCCTTGAAACTTCCTTCTCCCTAAAGTCAGATAAGCTTCTTTGCTTTGAGAATCATATCTATGATCTCTCTTACCGCACCATCACCGCCGTTCTTCTTTGTGACATAATGAACATGTTTCTTAACTTCCTCTATACCGCTTTTTGGACAAGCGGAGAAACCAACCAACTTCAGCAAAGGTATATCAAACTCATCATCTCCAATGTAAGCAAAGTTTTCATCTTTAAGGTCATACTTTTTCTTCAGCTCTGCGTATGGTAGAGTCTTGTCATCAATATCTTCAAACAGATAATCAATACCGAGACGCTCAGTTCTCAGCTTGTTTACTTTCGAACTCTTTCCACTGATCACAGCAAACTTCAATCCAAGCTCCTTTCCCCTTGTAATTCCGAAGCCGTCATGAGTATGAAACATCTTCATGTCGGTGCCGTCGCTGAGATAAATGATGTGTCCGGTAGAAAGGCATCCGTCAAGATCCATAAGGATGAAGTTTATCTTTGACAGATTCGGTTTCTTTTTTTTCATGTTAGAAGTTTATTTATAATGTTAGAGTCACGCCTTAAATGCCGAACGGCAAATGTCATTCAGGAAACAGTTCTCACAGTCTGGTTTTTTTGCTTTGCAGACTTGTCTTCCGTGTTCACCTATTCTCATACTAAAATGAAATTGCTCATCGTCCGGGATGATCTTCTTCAGTTCTGTTTCGATCTTATCAGGATCAGATTCACTGATCAACCCTATCCTTGAAGCTACGCGTTTAAGATGTGTGTCAACGATAATGACATCTTCTTTCCCGAAGCAATTGCCGAGCACAACACTTGCTGACTTTCTCCCTACACCGCTGAGTGAAGTAAGCTCTTCCATAGTTTTCGGAACTTTGCCTTTGTGTTTGCTCTGAAGCGATTCACAGATCGAGATGACTGCTTTGGATTTATTGTTGAAGAAGTTTATGGATTTGATCTCATCTCGAAAGGCATCAAGTCCGTCAGTCAAGATATCTGCGGGTCGTTTGTACTTTTCTTTGTATAGTGGAACCATCACCATATTCACTCTGATATCAGTGCATTGCGCCGCGAGAACTGTGGATATCAGCAATTCAAAATCGCTTGAAAAATCAAGATGGCATTTAGCATCCGGATAATTTTCTCCGAGTCTCTTAACAACTGCAGCGGCAAGTTTTTTGAGTTCGTCTTTTTTCATAAAAGCCCGGCAAGATATTGAAAATCCGGGTCATTAAAAACGAACAATACATTATGGGCAGAAAGCTTCCGGCGCTGTTTATGATTTTAGAAATAATTATCCTGCCCGAATTCCAAACAAGATACTGAACAAGAGTTCAATTTTGTTGCTCTGAGGATCAAACGGAATTCATTTAGCCACTCCAAAACTTCATTTTGGCGGCATTAGTGTTCATTTAGTCGCTTTCAGTTTCAATTTGGCAAGTCTCAGTTTCAATTTGGCGAGTCTCAGTTTCAATTTAGCTAATCACAGGCTTCATTTAGCAATCCTCTGTTTACATTTGGCGTGCTTCAGTTTCCATTTAGTTATTGTTATTGAACATTGGTTCAATGCGGGACTTCATCTTTTTCTTTTCAGTTTGAATTTTTTCAGTATTGGATTTCATCTTTTTGTAAGCGGATCTAATCTTTCTATAATATGCAATTGTCTTTTCGATTTTAGTTTTAATCTTGCTGTAACCTGAGTTAATATGGAGAGTTACGGAACTCATTTTTCAGAGCATGATTCTAGTTTATTCGGGGATAAAGATGGTTTCTTCATTGGAGGAGTTTATTCGGATAGATAAGGTGTTCACATTTCATTGCATAGATTTGATCTTTAGAAAACTTGTCACAAGTTGTTCATTCTTAAATTGCAGCAATTCTTCTTATAAGCTTCTTATCTTGCCCCTTTTGCTTCGGCGTATCCTTACATACTTCGCAACTATTTACACAAGGACTCTCGGGCAACAATATAAATTTAAATGGCGAATCGGGAGTACTTGAATAGTATAGATGAATTGGATACTTTTAAAAGGATTGAATGAAAGCAGATAATGAGTTGATGAGTAATAGTAAGAGAAAACTGAATGAAAGGAAGTATTACAGTAGGGAACAATCCGAAGATGGTGGAAGAAAGTACCAAAAGAAAGTTGAGGGAAAGAAGGGCTGGTTTGCAATATACTTGAAAAGCACAGACAAGAATGAGGAAACAGTAGATTTCAGGCAGCTGATCTACAATAATTTAGTCAACCTTGAAGAAATACATGTGAAATATCCAATCAATTCAGGTCACATAAAGATTCAAAAATAGAATGGAACAGCTAATCACAAAGAAAGTCGTTGCAGACAAAATTGAAGAATATTTCAACGGTAAGCTCGAACTGAAACAATTGGTTTTGTGGGCCGAACGGGCTATGATGGATTCTGATTTTGAAGATTCCAATTTTGATATAATAAACAATATTGTTAGCAGAATAGGCCTGGCAGATTCAGAAAATTTCAGCTTGACAAAGGGAGAAATCAATTTGTTTCTTGAACAACTCAGTTTGGAAACATCCAAAACTTCCGGTTAAATTGTTGTTCTCTAAGTGAGCAAGGGCTTAGAATAGGAGTTCTGATTTAGAAAGAAATTCCGGTGCTTAATACTAACTCCGGTATCTGCTTAACGACCTTCACATCAATTCAAGGTAAGGCACATCATTGATTTGAAAAGACCATCAAATCATTTTCCTTTCTTTCCAATGTCTAAGCAGAAACAGGCTGAAACAAGTGCATTGTGTTCTGCATTCAAATTTACGCGCAACGGTAACTTCAACGGCGATTTGCTGAAACTTAGATACCTACGACTAAGGATATTTAATCAACTCAGCTTCAGGATAGTATTTCATTTCTATCATCTTGAAAGCATTTTCTTCAACTATTGACAAATCCAAATTATCCACAAAACCGTCACCGTTTAGATCAAATTCTAAGTCACGACTGTCTTCTTTCACATTTTCTATAAGAGTCTGATCAGAGGCATCAATTATCCCATCGCTGTTGAGGTCACCGGAATATGCTGCGAATCTGACAGGTTCTGCATCTACCTGAACTTCATTTGCCATATAAGATACATCCCCGGATACGAAGTCCTTTAGAAACACAATGTCCTCTTGATAATCCCCTACACTCCATGTGCTGATACTTCCCTTATGCCTCACTTCCAAAGATACAAAAGACCATGGTTCTCTTTGAAAAGGAGCAACGAATGTTACCGAGTCTATTACTGTGCGAATGGTGTCAATAAGAACCCATTTCATTTCCATCCATATCATTGTCCAAACTCTTACATAAATAGTTACTGAATCACAGCGATTCAGCATCTTTGTCTGAGGATTATAAAGTCCCTGTGGAATGAACCTTATATATGATACATCACCTCGGAATAGTCGTTTAGCTTCAGAATCGCTCAAATGGCGGTTATAAATCCTTATTTCGTCGAGTTCACCGCGGAATTTTTGTCTTGTGTACAAATTACAGTCAGAAGCTCCAATGAACAATGGAATAGTGCTGTTTTGAAATTCCGGACCATAATAGTAATCTTCGACATCTTTAATGCCGTCAATGTAGATTGTTTTGGGGCCACTACATGCAATTACAACATGGTGCCATTTATTGTCATTTATGCTTTGAGTACTGACCATCCTATGCGTGCCCCCGCCAAGCATTTCCCAAATGCCTGTTGAAAAGATTATTTTTCCGCCAAGGCCTATTGAAACATTCCAATCATAATTAGTTGCACAATTGTCCTTGTCAAAAAGGTAAATAGCCTGGTCCCAGTTATTAGGATTACTGGCTGAAGTTCTGATCCAGAAACTAAGTGAAAATGCCCGGGTAATAGGCATTTCTGCAGGCAAAGTAACAAACTGATTTGTTCCGTTCAGGCTTAAAGAAGAATTTGGTCTGTATAAAAAGTCTCTGACAAATTGTGGATTTCCATATGTGGTGCCATTATAAGTTGAAAGGGAATCAAACACATTTCCGTCAAGATTATATCTTGCAACAAGCCCGCTATCAAGTCCACCTTCTGCAATCCTGACAACAAATAGCATGAGCATGCCAAACATGAACTGTTTCATGATAATAATCTGTTAATTTTCAAAATCAGTCAAAGAACTGAAGCAGCAAACTCCCAATTGATTGCTATAGTTCTTGCTCAAACTACAGTACTTGCAATTTTTCAAGCCACTCAATTCATTTAAAACTACTTTTACTCAGATTGAAAATTGAGTCAAAAATTCTTCACAACTTTCACTGATTCAACGATGTAAATTTCAATTGATTCATTCGGATAAGCAAAAGTACAACCAAAGGAATCTTGCCGTATTCGCAATGTCACCCGCACTATTTGTTTTTCAGAACTCGCAACTATTTACTCGAAGATTCAGCTTGAACGAGAAGAAGATATCTCTTCATATAGGCGAGCACCGCATGACCTTTAATTGTCTTAAATTCTTTATGTGAAAAAGCTATTTTGACAGCAAATTCATGTAACTACAAAACCTAAAACATCCTCATAACATGTTCAAACAATATCAACCTTCTATCACTAAAGAACTTGAATCAATAAAGGAACAGGGACTCTTCAAAACCGAAAGGATCATCGAAACTCCGCAAGAAGCGGAAATAAATGTTAACGGAAACAATGTCCTGAATTTTTGCGCAAATAATTATCTCGGATTGTCATCACATCCCGAAGTCATAGCTGCTGCTCACAAAGCGCTGGATGAATGGGGATTCGGAATGTCGTCTGTCAGATTCATCTGCGGAACGCAGACAATTCACAAAACACTAGAGAAGAAGATAAGCGAATTTCTGGGAACTGAAGACACGATACTTTATGCCGCCTGCTTCGATGCAAACGGCGGAGTCTTTGAACCCATCCTCTCTGAAATGGATGCAATAATTTCCGATGAGCTGAACCATGCAAGCATCATAGACGGAGTGCGGCTCTGCAAGGCAATGAGATTCAGATACAAGAATAATGACATGAATGACCTTGAAGAAAAACTTAAAGAGGCAAAGGAGAAAGGTGCTAAACAGATACTAGTATGCACAGACGGTGCATTTTCAATGGACGGCGTTATAGCAAATCTCAAAGGCATCTGCGATCTGGCAGATAAATATGAAGCAATGGTAATGACTGACGAATGCCATTGCACGGGATTTCTCGGAAAGACCGGCAGAGGCTCTATCGAACTCAATGATGTTATCGGAAGAGTTGATATCATTACAGGAACACTCGGCAAAGCGCTCGGAGGTGCAATGGGAGGATTCACAAGCGGCCGCAAAGAGATCATTGACATGCTCAGGCAAAGAAGCAGACCATATCTATTCTCTAATTCACTTGCACCGGCAATTGTCGGCGCATCAATCCGTGTCTTTGACATTCTGAGCAGCACTACGGAACTGAGAGACCGCCTCGAAGAGAATACAATGTATTTCAGAGAGAAGATGACCGAAGCCGGCTTTGACATAAAACCGGGTGTTCACCCTATAGTGCCGATCATGCTCTATGACGCAAAGTTGTCGCAGGATATGGCGGCAAGATTGCTTGAGGAAGGAATCTATGTCATTGGATTTTTCTATCCTGTTGTTGCAAAGGGGCTCGCAAGGATTCGCGTTCAGCTTTCGGCTGCTCACACACGTGAGCATTTGGATAAGTGTATTGCAGCTTTTGTAAAGGTCGGAAAAGATCTAAATGTAATCAAAGCGGCATAATGAAATTTTTCGCAAGTTCAAAACAGGCTGATGTTAATTGACAGATATGTCCTAAGGTCATTTACAGGCCCGTTCATTCTTGCGCTTGCGACAGTGATTTTCATTTTCCTGTTTCAGTTCCTGATCAAGTCGCTAGATCAGTTTGTGGGTAAGGGACTGAGTTCGTGGATCATCATTCAGCTTATCGCACTCAATCTTGCATGGATGCTGACTCTTGCGGTTCCCATGGCAATGCTTGTAGCTTCGCTTATGGCATTTGGTTCGTTATCTGCATCAAATGAGATCACGGTGATGAAGTCAGGCGGCATAAGTCTTGTGAGGCTTATGCTTCCTATGATTTTGCTTTCGTTCGTTGTGTTTTATTTGATGATACGATTCAACAATGATGTTCTGCCGGAAGCCAATCACAAAGCAAGGATCCTTCTTTATGACATCTCACGGACAAAGCCAACATTTATATTAGAGCCGGGAAAATTTTCCGGTGATCTTCAGGGAGCGCAGATTCTTGTAAGAGAAACTTTTCCCAACAGTAATGAGATCAAAGGCGTATATGTTCTTGATTATTCCAATGCCGAATTCCGAAACGTGCTTACTGCAGAGAAAGGCAATATCAGTTTCTCAAGTGATTTCAAGAAAGTCATAATGGATCTTGAGAATGGTGAGATACATCAGCTAAACATGATCAATCCTTCAAAGAATTACCGCAGGATCAAGTTTGAGAAGCACCGGCTGCTTTTTAAATCAGAAGGATTCGGTTTCACTCAATCCAGTGAAAGTGCTTTTTCAAGAGGTGACCGTGAACTTTCAGCAAATGCCATGAAGAAAGTTGTTGACAGTCTTCAACTTGTATCGGATTCCATTCCCATAAAATTTGCTGAAACAATTATCAAAGATCTAAAGGTTCTTACTTCATTGAATTACAGGGATACAAGTTTTTCATCCGGCGGTGTTACAGAAGAAGTGAAGAAATCCGTATTCACGTCCAGCAGGAATCCTCCTCAAACTGATTCTGCGAAGAAGACAGTATTGCCAAATACGCTTGGAGACAGCATCAGGCTTCTGGTGAAGTCAGCAATCAGCAAGCCTAACGAACTTAAGAATATTACCATTTCTCAGAACCAGGTTAAGAAAACTATAGACTCTTTTGATGTTGAGATCTTCAAGAAATACTCCATTCCGTTTGCATGTGTTGTGTTTGTGCTTGTAGGAGCACCGCTGGGATTCCGCGTAAGAAGAGGAGGCTTTGGCATTGCTGCCGGCTTATCATTACTATTCTTTCTTCTTTACTGGATCTCTCTGATTGGAGGTGAGAAGCTTGCAGACCGCGGAATTGTTACGCCTTTTGTCGGAATGTGGATTGCAAATATATTTATCGGATTGTTAGGTTTATATTTAATGTTTAAGTCTTCTTAAGTATATTTGCACTGAATCGAATTTGTCAAGCCCCGAACAATATAAATTTACCCAACTCCGCCAGGTTCGGAAGAAAGCAACGGTAAGTAATCCTTATATGTGATTTGGGTGTCTTGACATTTTTTTTAATCCTTCCTCATTCATAAATGGAAAAAATCAGACTCGGAATTGTAGGGCTAGGAGGAATCGCTCAGATCATTCATCTTCCAATACTTTCAAAGATCAACGGAGTTGAGATCAGTGCAGTGTGTGACAATGACACACAAAAATGCAAGAGAATTGCTTCGAAGTATGGAATAAAGAAATTCTTCAAAAGCTCATCTGATATGCTTAATGACTGCCCGGAAATTCATGCAGTCATAATCGCCGCACAAACCAATGCTCACAAAGAGATTGCTTTGGACTGCCTTGAAGCTAAGAAGGATATTCTTATCGAGAAGCCCATAGCAAGGACTTACAAGGAGGCTAAGGATATTATTGATTCGGCAAAGAAGAACAAGCAGAAAGTCATGGTTGCAATGAACAACAGATTCCGCAACGACATGATGATGCAAAGAACCTTTACTAAGGCAAAAGAAATCGGCGAAGTGTTTTATGTGAAGACCGGCTGGGTGAAGCCGCAGAGTTCAAATCAGAAATGGATGCTGGAAAAGGAAAAGGCAGGCGGCGGAGTCTTTCTGGACAACGGTATTGCAATGCTTGACCTTGGCATGTGGCTGTTGAGTTTTCCGGATGTAAAGAGCGTTTCTGCCACAAACTATTTTCATAATACAAAGTCCGTTGAAGATTCATCTATTGCCATGGTCAAGTTTAAGAACGGAACAGTACTGACCATTGAAGCAAGCTGGAGCCTGCTCAGAGACGGTGAGCTTTTCTATTGCAATGTTTACGGGAAAGAAGGAAGCTCTTCGATCAATCCATTTAAGATATACAAGAGAATGGAGGGCAATCTGTACAATATTACTCCAAAGAAAATTGCAATGCCTTCGAATGTATTTAAAAAGAGTTATGAGTACGAGCTTCAGCATTTCATAGGAGCCGTGAGAGGAAATCACAATATCATATCCGGAGGTGAAGATGCCTTGAAGGTAATGGAAATAGTAGATGCCGTGTACAATTCTGCTAAAACCGGGAAAGAAGTAATTTTTAAATGATTAGTTAACCATTTGTTAACTTAAAAAGCTTAAGTTATATGAAAAAGCCCAGACCATATATGAAGAAAAAAATACTTGTAGTTGATGATGAAAAAGATATAGTAGATATCCTGAAGTATAATCTCGAGAGAGAGAATGAATTCGAAGTTCTTACGGCAAGCAATGGAAAAGAGGCGTTAGCAATTGCAGAGATGAGTCCGGACATAATTATTCTGGATATTATGATGCCTGAGCTGAACGGCTTCGAAGTATGCAAACAACTCAAGAATAATCCGGCGACATCCAAGATTCCCGTGATATTTCTTACCGCAAAGGAAAATGAGATCGACGAGATCCTCGGATTGGAGATCGGCGCCGATGACTATATTTCAAAACCCATCTCACCGAGAAAAGTACTTGCACGTATTAAATCTGTCATAAGAAGAAGTCAGAGTGACAAGCATGTTCAGATTATATCTGATGACAATATTAAGTTCAAGAGTCTTGAAATAGATACCGCAAGTCACAGCGTAAAGATAAAAGACAGGGAAATATTCTTCCCGAAAAAGGAATTTCAGTTGCTTCATTTCCTTCTTTCAAACCGCGGGAAAGTATACTCACGCGAGATACTTCTGAACAGAATCTGGGGAGAAAATATTTATGTGGTAGACAGGACCGTTGACGTGCATGTGGCAAAGGTAAGAGAGAAACTCGGCGATTATGCGGAATACATAGAAACAATCAAAGGGCTGGGTTACAGGTTCAAAGACGCTAAGTGATCCTTTGGGAGCTTTAGAATGAAGAGAGTAAATCTTCTTACAAAATATTCCGTACTTTATTTATTACTGTTTCTCATCATCATCATTGTACTTGCAAAGGCAGTCAATGTGTCTAACGAAGCGCTGTTCGTTTCTGTAACAACCGCAATTCTTATTTACGTCTTTTCTTTTTTTTTCATTTACAAAGAAATCAAGGTTCCGCTGAAACATTTGTTTGAATTTTCAGGCATGCTGAAAATGCCTGAAGGTTCAAACGAAGATGAAGATGACTTTGACAAGAAATCCGATGAACTGAATGAACTTCTTGAAGATCTTGAGTCGATGAAGTCCGGCAGGGTTTTGAACAAGGAAATCTATACCACCATAAATGAGCTTTCTTTGATTGCCAGAAGAACACTGCATGAAATTAACACGGCTAAGGTATTCCGGATAAACAGGAACGAGTTTATGGGAAATGTTGCACATGAGCTGCGAACACCGATTTTTGCAATTCAACTCTCACTGGAAACTCTTCTTGACGGTGCTATCAACGATGAGGAAGTCAATGAGGATTTTCTCTCCCGTGCACTGAATCAAACAAAGCGGCTTAAGGAACTTGTAGATGATCTGATAAGCATCTCAAAATTTGAGACCGGTGTAAAGATGAGCATGAGATATTTTCCTATAGCCAAGGCTGTTGAAGAAACTGTTATCGAACTTTCTAATCTTGCGGAAAGAAAAAATGTCCATCTTGAATTTGTAAACGGATACGCCGAAGATCTTACTGCTTTCGGAGATGAGCAGAGATTGAGACAAGTGCTTATCAATCTTGTTGACAATGCCATAAAGTACACGCCTCAGGAAGGAAATGTGAGAGTTTACCTCGACGTGAAAGAAAAGGAAGTATCAGTGGTAGTGAAAGACAACGGCATAGGTATTCCGAAGAAAGATCTTCCGAGAATTTTCGAAAGGTTCTACAGAGTTGATAAAGCACGTTCACGAGACGTTGGAGGAAGCGGCCTTGGATTATCAATCGTCAAGCACATACTTGAAGCACACTCCACTCAGATAAGAGTGGAAAGTGATGTTGATAAGGGAACGAAGTTTGAGTTTAGTCTGAAGAGGTAATTAGTTTATTCAGACAAAGAAGAATAATGCTTTGAAGAATTTTCTATGCAATGCTATTCCATAGTTTCAGCAATCCGCCTTCATCAAATTTCTTGCCGATTATCTGAATGCCGAACGGAAGTCCGCTAACATCTTTTCCGGCCGGAACGGACATGGCTGGAATTCCTGCAAGATTGGCAGACACTGTATAGATGTCACTCAGATACATAGCAAGGGGATCTTCGATCTTCTCGCCGATTCTGAATGCAGTTGTTGGGGTTGTTGGTGATACAATGAAATCTACTTCTTCAAAAGCATTTTCAAAATCCTGTCTTATGAGTCTTCTTACTTTCTGAGCCTTTCTGTAATATGCATCGTAATATCCGGCTGAAAGCACATAAGTTCCAAGCATTACTCTTCTCTTCACTTCTCTGCCGAAACCTTCCGTACGCGTTTTTACATACATGTCTTCCAAAGCTTCATAGTCTTTAGCTCTATGACCATACCTTACGCCGTCATATCGTGAAAGATTGCTGGATGCTTCGGCACATGTCAGAACATAATATGCCTGTATCAGATATTTAGAATGCGGCAGTGAAATTTCATTCACCGAGAATCCCTTGCTGCGCAGCTTTTCTATTTTTGCAAGTACACCTTCTTCAACTTCTTCATTGAGACCTTCTCCGAAATATTCTTTAGCATAACCTATTTTCACTTTAGACGGATCAAATTCTTCACTCGAATCACTAAGATAATTTCCTTTCGGATGTTCAGAAGATGTGCTGTCTTTTTCGTCATGCCCGCCAATCACATCAAGCACTGCTGCAATATCACTGTTATGTTTTGCGAAAATTCCTATCGAATCAAATGATGAAGCAAAAGCAACAAGTCCGTATCTTGAAATTCTGCCATAGGTTGCCTTCAGTCCTGTAACACCGCAGAGCGAGGCCGGCTGGCGTATGGAGCCGCCGGTTTCTGAGCCAAGCGATGCGAGGCACATATTTGCGGCAACTGATACAGCGCTTGCACCGGAAGAACCTCCCGGCACTCTGGATTTGTCATACGGATTTCTTACCGCACCATATACTGAATTTTCGTTGGAAGATCCCATTGCAAATTCATCGCAATTAACTCTACCTATTATGATTGCATCTTCAGCTTTCAAACGTGCAACGACAGTCGAATCATACAGAGATGTGAATCCCTTAAGTATGGCTGATGAACAGGTAAGCCCTTTGTCTTTGATTGCAATAACATCCTTTATGGAAATGACGGCACCGGCAAGCTTTCCCGCCTTACCCTCCTTGATCTTCACATCAATCTCTTCGGCATTCTTCAATGCTTCTTCAGCAAAGACCTCAATGAATACATTAAGATCCTTTTGAGCTTCGATGTTTTCCAGATAATGTATCACAAGATCCCTGCAATTCAGGGTTCCTTCATTCAATTGCTGGCGGATCGAAATCAAACCGGACGGAATGCTGGCTGTCATCTTTGGTTGTAAGTTGAATGTGAACAATTACGGAGAATGATACCGGATGCTGTATTACGCGGAACCTGTAACAGGCAAATCAATCTTCTAAGCTTTCTTTTCTTTATCTTCAGGTATGTTCATATCCTTTTCAATATCCGAGGTAGCCTTCTTGAATTCCTTAACTCCTTTTCCGAGTCCCTGCATAAGTTCAGGGATCTTCTTTGCTCCGAAAAGTACAAGGATCACAATAGCTATCAGGATAATTTCAGGTGTTCCGAGACCAAACATTATTTACTCCTTCGTTTATTTTTGCTCTTTAACTGTTATTCAAAACTCTCAACAATGCTCCGGAAGAATGCCATTCCATCCTTGCCTCCAAGCTCTGTTTCTGAAGCTCTTTCAGGATGAGGCATCAGCCCGGCAATATTTCTTTTCTTGTTTTGAATTCCTGCAATGTCATTCAAAGAGCCGTTTGGATTACTGCTGTAAGTAAAGAGGATCTGATTATTGCTGATCAGTTCCTGCAATGTATCCTCATCACAGAAATAATTCCCTTCGCCATGAGCTATCGGGATATTGATCTCTTCTTTGATGCCGTAATCGGCTGTGAAAATACTCTTATTATTCTCTACTTTCAATGTAACTGTCTTGCAAATGAACTCAAGATTCTCGTTAACCAGCAACGCGCCCGGAAGCAGTCCTGCCTCGCAAAGCACCTGAAAGCCATTACAAATTCCCACAACCACACCACCGTTGTTTGCAAATCTGACAACATCCTTCATAATAGGAGAGAATCTTGCAATTGCACCGCAACGCAGATAATCCCCGTAAGAAAATCCTCCCGGAAGAAAGATCAGATTTCTGTCACCTATACTTCCGTCTTTGTGCCAGAGAAATTCCGTATCCGCTTTTATCACATCTTTCAGAACATGATACAGATCATTATCACAATTAGAACCCGGAAAGACCACAATACCTGCTTTTGCCGGCATCAGTCATCCTCCCCTTCTTTTTGCACGACTATCGAATAGTCTTCCATCACAGGATTGGCAAGCAGCTTCTGACATGCATCTTCGGAAAGTTCCAGCGCTTCCCTTTCAGAACCCGCATCAATTACCAGCTCAATATATTTGCCAATGCGAGTATCAAGGATCTTTTCAAATCCCATTGACTTCAATGAATGCTCAACTGCTTTTCCCTGCGGGTCAAGTATGTTCTTTCTTACCGAAATGCTGATCTTTGACTTGTACATATTATTTTTTACTTAGTGTATTTAGTGGAATTATTTGTCATTCACTTTCTCTTCAATTTCCTCAAGCCACTTCTTATCAAGCTTCTCAAGCTTCTTTCTCAAAGATGACTTTGCAGAGTCTGTCTTGCTCTTTGTTGATTCTCTCTTTTCAGGAGTTGTAGCCGTGTTAATCTTTTCCTGTATCATTCCTTCTGCATCACTTTCAACGGGAGCGGTTTCTTCTCTTGCATCAAACTTCTTCGGCATCTCTCCTTTCTCATAACCAGTATTAGATTCAGGAACCGCTTCGTTTATTTTCGGAGCGGACTTGTTCTCTATGCTTGGTTCGGGAATTGCCATCTTCGTTTCTTCAGGTATATAGTCTGAAGATTTTCCGGTCCTGTTTTGTTTTGATTCCGGCTTTGATGACATTTCGGACTGAAATTCAGGAACAGTTTTCAGATTTGAATTTTCTTCAAGCTTGTTTTGATTTTCTGTCTGTGCAAGATCAACCGGCGCAGGCATATTTGTTATGGCGGAATCTGTATTCATCTGACTCACTTCATTCTTAGTCATGTTCTCAGTGCTGAATCTTGAATTGTAAACCATATAAAACACAAAGAACAACAGCACAACAAATCCCGTTGCGGGAACAAGCCACGTATTGGATTTTCCGCTCAGAAGCTGATGAAAGAAATCAAGTATTCCGCTGCCGTATCTGTGAACATGTTCATCACGGCGCCTGTGCTCCTCTTCTACTATTCTGAGACTGAGCTTTTTCTCAAAATCATCACTTGCCCTGACATTATCAAGTCTCCGCAGAAGTTCTCTTATTTCATTATGTTTTTCCTGTTCTGTCAACTGTACAATTAATTCAATGATCTTCTTTTTGGTTTATGCATCTTCTCAAGAGTGACTTTCAGACTTTCTCTTGCGCGATTGATTCTGGATTTCACCGTACCGACAGGAACATTCAGTATGCCTGCGATCTCTTCATATTCCATATCCTGGATATCCCTGAGAATTATTATTTCCTTATGCTTTTCATCGAGTGCGTTGATTGCTTTTTGAATGTAATAATTTTCATCTTTTGACATGATATCTTCGTCCGGAAGTTTTGTGTCAGAAGGAAGTTCAATCTCCTTTTCATCTTCACCGTAACCCTGACTCAGTGAAAACGCTCTGTGCTTGTTCTTGTAGCGCATGTGTGACTTTGCCTGATTCAGAGCGATTGTATAAAACCATGAGGAGAACTTGCCAACTTCCTTATATGTATGCTTGAGTCTGTACAATCTGAGAAAAGTATCCTGCGCAATATCTTCCGCATCATCTCTGTTTCCTGTATATCTGAAAAGGAAATTTACAAGGCGATCCTTGTATCTCTTCACAATATGCCCGAACGCATCGTTGTCTTCCTTCTGAAACAGAAGGATCAGTTCCTCATCACTAAATGTATCGTATGATTGCTTATCGTGAGGAAGCATCCTTCAATAATCTAATATCATTGCATGAAGGGATTTGTTCCTTTTTATCTCAATATTTTTCATTTCAGACTGCAAAGGCCATAAATCAGATTTGTCATAATTACGGATTTTTCAGAAGATGAGCTTTTGAATTTCTTGTCAGCCGTGTAGATCATTCCGAATGCATCATCCAAAGCCGCCGAATTAAGCTCTTCTGATGCTTGCTTATAGAGTGGCAGCAGAACCTCCTGTACCGGTCCCCAAAGCTTCAGTTCTTTCTTCAGGTTGAATCCCTGCAGTTTGGATGATGACGGATCCTTAAGTTTCCTTAGCGCGCAGAATGCAGTGTTCAGAAGAAACACAAGATAGACCTCAATGTCTTTTTTCAGAGAGATGCTTGAATATATTTTCACGGCTGATGCAGTCTTCTTCTTAACAATTGCTTTAATGAAATCGCCTTCATTGAAATCCTTTGAGATGCCGTTGCATAAATTAATGTCTTCAACGCTGACACTTTTCCTGAAATGGCAGTATGTCCTGAGTTTGTCAATTTCCGGAAGTATTTCCGCAAGACTGAAGTTGCTCAGTGAAAGAAGATGACTGACAGATTCATCCGTTATGTCAAATCCTTCAAACTTTTCTCTTATCCAATCGGTCATTTCCTTTTCTGTGAGATCCGTGACAGTAACCTCTTTAAGATTCTTTGCTGCAAGTTTCAGTCTTTCCGGATCAACCGAATCTGCGAATACAAGTTTGCCGGCTCCTTCATTCTCATCTGTGATTATCAGCATTGTAACATCCGGATTTGGATCTGCAAGATACTCCGTCAAAGCAACTTTCTTCGGCTTTGTCAGTTTTTTGGGGTTCCTTAGCACAACTATCTTTCTGGATGAAAATAATCCTCCGCCCATACATTCATTCATCAGCGCATCTATTTTGAGATCATCGGCCGTGAACACAGAAAGCGAATCTTCCCTGCTTTCTCCTTTTCCTATAAATCCTTCAAAAGCGGCATCTACAAGATCATCCGAGACTATCCTGTCTGAAGATTCAAGGAGAATGTTTCCCGGTATATTTCCTTCTTTGAATGATTTTCTGAGTGCTGAAAATGTTGATGAGTTCTTTGACATGTTGGTTCAAAATAAATATTCCCTGAGACTAAATGAATTATAAAAGATAGGGCAGTCCAAAACCTTCCGGCTTTCGTTCGTGGAAAAAGTTAATCTTAAAGCAAAAATTCCCGGCTGATTTTCTTTGCCTAGAATGCACGAATGCTATACAAACAAGTCAACTTAAACAAACATTTGATTGGAAAAGAATGGCGACAAACTCCAAGCATTCTATTTTTCGCCGTTGTTGGTGCCTGCCCGGCTCAGTCGGGTTCCCAAAAGTTTGCAGAGCGACAAGCAACAAGTATCAATATGTATCCTGCAAACTTTTGGGTCACCAACAACTTACCCCAGCCAATGAATCACATAACCACCGCACGCATTAAACTTGAACAGCAATGCTAAATGAAAAATGAAATTCGCTGAGGAGATTAAAGATATAGTAAAGGGTAAAAGTTCCATGCATCCGTAAGTCGCGTGCGGTTAGCCGTTGCGGCGAGGCGGGAGAGGAGTTGGCACTCTGCCCGCAGAGTCCTGCCTTTACAGTGTATTCAATTTTTAGCTTGCAGAATGGCAGTGACTCTGCGGGGACGAAAGACATTGAGGATGGTGGCGGTGAGGTGATTCTAACTGTTGCCGGTTATTCTCCATGACAAGACATTTGTGTTGATGATAGATTTTATAACCGTTCAGACGGTTTTTTTTGCACTGCAAGTTCAGAACACTCGAAGTAAGTTAAAGTAAGTTACAAAGCAAAGGACACAATATATGAAGCCATACTCTACAATAGCAATTGCCTGCCTGTTGATCTTACTCACATCACCTTGCCTGAATGCACAATCGATAACCTGGCAAAGAACTTTGGATACAATACCAAATTCAATTTTTCGGAGAACAATTGAGTCGCCGGGAAATATATATGCGGCCATAGGGTCTGGAGTTTCAATAGCTTCAGGTGGGCCGACAAAGATGATGTTTGTGAAGTTCGATCAGTTCGGAAATATATTGGCGCAGTCTTTTTTTGATACAAGTGATACAGATGTTTATGACGGTTACTGGATTGAAAATGCGTATGGAGCCGGGTACATAATTGCGGGAGCCGGGGAGGGCCTTAATGGTGATGCTTACTTGGTGCGATCAGATGAAAACGGAAGAGTATTGTGGCAACGAACATTTGGAGGTTTAGAACTGGACCAAGCCAGATGTATAAAGAAAGATGGAGATAACGGATATATACTTTTGGTTACTACATTTTCACTTAGCGCCGAGGCTGACATTCTTGTTATCAGGACTGATTCATTGGGGAACCAGATCTGGTCAACAGTTATTGGCTTACCTAACTCCATAGATGTAGCAAGAGAGATTGAAGTTACTCCGGAGGGTGGATTTATACTGATAGGTACAAGGGTAACAATGGGAGTTGACAGCATGTATCTTGTCAAATTGTCAAACAGCGGTAACATTGCCTGGGAGAGAACTTACCGGGTAATGCGGGCATCTGAAGGGAAATCAATTGAACAGACCGGTGATTCAGGTTTCCTGCTAGGAGGAATATGCGATTCCTCACAGAACAACATGCGGTCTATTCTGATAAGAGTTGATTCTATTGGAAATGTCATATGGACAAGAACATACACAACAAATTTTAATGAGTGGTGCAAATCAATCCGTGTGATAAATGATGGGAGATTTGCTATGTGCGGAATGTCTGACTCAACGGACTTGGGATTCGAGAGGGCAATAGTAAGGATATGTGACTTGAAGAACGGTAACATATTCCTTGAGAGATATTTTTGGGGATCCGTTTGGACTTACACACAAAACTCTTTTGAGTCAGTCGAGTTATTGAGTAACAGGGGATTTGTCTTATCCGGGTTTGCAGACTTTGGCGCAACACGTGCATTCGTAGTGAAGACAGATTCTTTGCTACAGGTAACTCCTGTCGGAATCAATCATTCAGGCGATTCTCTTGGCAATCCTGCATACCTGACGGCAACCCCGAATCCGTTCAATGGAAATACTGTAATTTCGTTCTACACACATGAGCGCAGCAACATGGAGATTCAGTTGTTTGACTTGTCGGGAAGACAAGTTTATCAGAACTCATTCTACTCTGACCGAATCGGCCTGAACAGGTTTAGACTGGATTTGAATGAATCTCAATTGCCATCAGGAATTTATTTTTGCAGACTCATTTCCGGAGCATCTCCAGAGATGAGAATTTTGAAACTTGCATATCTCAAGTAGTATGAGATTTCAGTACAGATCTTATGTAAGCGAAGGAACGATTGCTAACCATGTTAAACGGAAAGATGTCTTCGGGCACTCATACAGTTGATTTCGATTCCGAAGCTTATGATATGCCTTCCGGCGTGTACTTTTGTTTACTGAAAACAATACGGCAATCAAGGACAATAAGAATGATAGCAATTAAATGACAGAGAGAATTCACTCATGAAAACCAAGTATGTACTCGGCATCTTATTCTTGTATTGCATTCCCGTAGCTTTTTCCCAAGTCGGTACTTTTCAGGGAATTTACTTTCTTAATGATAATAGATTTGCAACTTCAGGAATTCAAACATTTGATGGCGGATATGTATTTGCATCCGCAGGAAGCGGTGTTGACGTAGTTAAATTGAGAAATGATGGAATCATAGAGTGGCAGAAAAATTACCCGGTCGGTACTTGGGATAAAATATCTCAAACAAAAGACTCAGGTTATATTTTATGTGGATCTTCACCTTCTGGGGCATGTCTTCTTAGACTTGATAAGGATGGTGATAGTCTGTGGTATGAAACATATGGTTCTTCAATTTCGGCCAGGTTTTTTTGTGTAAGAGAGAACCACGACAGAGGATTTATAGCGGCAGGTTTTTGGTGGAACAAAGGTTATTTGGTGAGGACAAATGTCAACGGTGGTGTTGAGTGGGAAGAATTATCAACAAGTGTAAACTGTCAATTCAAGGATTTTGTCTTTGACCATGATTTTGATATTGTTGTTGCCGGAGATGATTTTCAAAAAAGCAATATTATTTTGTCGAGATTTGACCAATCCGGGACAATCCTCTTTAATCAATCCGGTTTCAATTCTGAATATATAGAATCAAGCGAACGGATCATACTTTCTTATGATATGAAATACATAGTGAGCGGATATTGCCGAAGAATTCAGGCTGTTGATACTTTCAATACTCATTTTACAGTTATTGATACCACCGGAGCATTAATCAGGCAGAAGTATTATTCATCTGTTATGCTCTTTCCGGCAAAATCAAGTGACAGTATGAACTATGTTTTGGGCGGTTACTTGCCATTGCAAAGTCACAATTATTTATTTCACTTCACGAAAGTATCGGGAACAGGCGAAATCATTTGGTCAAGAGATTTGGAGAATGCATTGAGAGTAACCGTGCCGTATGATTTGTCATTATGCTATGACGGAGGATACCTATCTGTAGGTTCTTATCTTGATACTAACACAAGTCTGCAGTCTGCTTATATAGTGAAGACGAATAGTGAATGCAGGGCGGCTAATCCTGTTGGAATATTTCCCATACATGCTACGAAATTAGAAATAAATTCAAATAAAATTTTTGCCTATCCAAACCCTTTCAATGGAACATTAAATGTAAGAATTCATGTGGAAAGGCCGGGAGTTCATGAATTCTCGGTATTTGACATATCCGGGAAATGTGTTTTCAAGCTTTTCAGAAGATTTCTGGCAAAAGGATTACATACTTTCCGACTGGATACAGTTGACAGATTGGAGCATTCCGGTGTTTTCTTCCTTTCTTTGCGGTCAAAAAATGATCAAACAGTTTTTAGAATAATTAACATCAAATAGATGAAAGCTTTAATGATGATATTGTCCTTTTTTGTTCTTGTGACATTATCAACCAAAGGTTTATATAGCCAACACACGAGTGGTTCTGAATTGATAATTGTTTGCAGAACTAGTGAGAATATGAATAAGAGAGCCAGGGTTAGACCTGTTGGAGCAGTATTCTCAGGAGATGAAAATCCGGACGTTACTCCAAATGGCATTTATAGACTAAGGTCGCAATACCCAAGGTTTGAAGTTGACAGTATATATGGAGGAATTTCAGATACTCTATCAAATGGAGAAATTGTTTATGTCAACCATGATTCTTTTAATGGAATTGGGGAATATTCCATGTCAGTAGGCTACGGTAAATATTTGGTAGAATTTGGTGAATTTGTTGAAATCCCCGGCATAAATGATGAATTTGTTTGGGTACCAATAAATGGAAATCCGAAATGTTATGTTGATTTCCTGGATGGGAACTATCCGTTTGCATGTACATCAAACGGATATACTAATGACATTTTGATATTTCTAAACTACACCAACGGCATATTCTATATCAGCTTCAGTTTTGCAGGTGGTAATGAGAAATTGCTGACCTACATACCGGAATCTGATTCAACGATAAAAATTTGGCATCAACTTGGGAGAACTAATTTACAAGGCACCCCAGATCCAGTATACATAAACTGTATTACAAATGAGCGAAGTCCATCAATTGGAAAGTTCGTTTCAGATACTCAACAAGTAGCTGGCAACTTCCCAATTGAGGCACCATCATTTATAAGGATAGAAGGGAAGAAATATCCATTCGGGCATATATACCCGAATGAACTAAAGAATGTAAATATGGATATAGTAAGAGATATGCAAATTGAACAGAATCGCGAATTCAAATTGTCACATTGCACTTTCTCTCTTCTCCCAAGCGTAGAAATGCTCATTAATGAAAATTCACAATTCAAGTTACTTAACTACTCATCATTTAAGTGTAGTGAGTCAACTACATTAAGATCTGTAAAGATGGCTAATAACTCATCAATCGAAGTTAACGGTGGTAGTGTTAATCTCAACAACACAAAGTTCGAGCTTGCAAACGGAGCTTCGTCATGGAAAGGCATTACTCTGAATAATACCGGACTTGACACAATTAAGAACTGCACATTCTCCGGAGCAGATACGATCA
>CALEVL010000191.1 GCA_937924675.1 uncultured Ignavibacteria bacterium
GACAATGAAATGTTTGATGAGGATTTGTTAGATGGACGAAAAAAGTAATCAACAATGATGAAGGATAATTGTATTTCAATCCCTATGGAAAAGAAGAAAAAAGGATGTGCATATTTTGAATTAAACAGAATAAGAAATGAGTGGCATTAAATTGTTTGAAAGCAAAAAAGTCAGAACCCACTGGGATGAGGAAAAGGAAACCTGGTATTTTTCGGTAATAGATGTAATAGAAATACTTACTGGAAGTTCAATTCCAAAGAGATATTGGAGCGATTTGAAAAAGAAACTGACCAATGAAGGAAGTCAGTTGTACGAAAATATCGTACAACTGAAACTTGAAGCTTCAGATGGTAAGAAGTATGCAACAGATTGCCTTGATACGCCTAACTTACTTCGCCTCATCCAGTCTATTCCTTCACCTAATGCAGAACCTTTCAAACAATGGTTGGCAAAGGTGGGCTATCAACGCATGCGGGAAATTCAAGACCCCGAAATGAGCTTGGACAGAGCCAGAGAAAATTGGCAAAGATTAGGCAGAAGCGAAAAATGGATTCAACAAAGAATGACAGGGCAGGAAACTCGAAATAAATTAACTGACTCCTGGAAAGAAAGTGGCGTTCAAAAATCTGACGAGTTTGGATTCCTAACCAATATAATTCATCAGGAGTGGTCCGGTCTTACAGTAAAAAAACACAAGTATTTGAAAGGGTTAAGATCGCAAAACTTAAGAGACCACATGAGCGAGGCAGAATTGATTTTCACTGCTTTGGCAGAACATTCAACACGCCAAATAGCTGAAACTGATAAGGCAAAGGGTTTAATACAAAATGCAAAGGCCGGCAAAAGGGAGGCAAGATTGCTAAGGATGCGAGTTTGGCTTTAGAACAAAAAACCGGAAAAAAAGTGATAACGAACGAAAACTTCTTGCCACCTCCAAAAGGCAAGAAAAAATTAGATAAATAAAAATGGAAATCATTTACATATTCCTATCAGCCATTGCGATTCTATTAATCGTAAACATCATTCTCACTCTCAAAGCAGGTAAGAAGGAATCAAGCAATGAATTAAATGAAATAAAATCTTCAATCGGAACGCTCACTTTCAATCTAAAGGACACTGAAAAGAATCTGAAAGATGAATTTGTAACCAATAGAAAAGAAAGTTCAGAAACCGCAACCGGTTTAAGAACGGAAATAGGGAATCAGTTAAACACGTTCACTCAAACATTTTCCGACCAACTCGGCAACCTTACCAAGTCAAACGAAGAAAAGTTAGAAGCGATCCGCAAGACCTTTGAAGGAAAATTGGTTGACTTCCAAAAGAGCATTGACAGCAACAGCAAAGAGAGCCGAACCGAGCTGAAAGAAAACCTCGAAGTATTTAAAAATGAATTGAATGATGCTTTAAAGGATTACAAAGATCGGTTGAGAGAACAGTTCACTGAATTTGAGAGAAGTCAGAAAACCCAGAATGTGGCCAACAGCGAAAAAATTTCGGAACTCAAGTTGTCTTTGGAAAAATCTGTGAAGACCATGCAGGAAGGGAATGAAAAGAAGTTGGAAGAAATGCGAAAAACCGTTGATGAAAAACTCAATGAAACCCTGGAAAAAAGACTTGGTGAATCTTTCAAACAAGTAAGCGATAGATTGGAAGCCGTTCACAAAGGTTTGGGCGAAATGCAAACTTTGGCTGTGAGTGTAGGCGATTTGAAAAAGGTAATGAGCAATGTAAAATCAAGAGGCGTACTGGGCGAGTATCAGTTACAAAACATCATTGAAGATTTGCTCACCAACGAGCAATATGAAAAGAATGTAAAGACAAAAGTTGGAAGCGGTGCGGTCGTGGAATTTGCTGTCAAAATGCCGCATGGCAACAATTTAGAGAAAATACTTTGGCTACCTATAGATTCAAAGTTCCCGAAGGAAGATTATGAAGCGTTGGTTGATGCTTATGACAAAGGAGATTTAGATAGAATTGACGAATACCGAAAGGCGTTTATCAATGGCATTAAGAAGAACGCTAAAGACATCAGAGAGAAATACATTGACCCTCCCAACACAACAGAATACGGCATAATGTTTTTGCCCTATGAAAGTTTGTTTGGCGAAGTGTTGAGAGTACCCGGACTTTTTGAACAGTTACAAAGAGATTACAAAATCACGATAACTGGCCCAACCACATTGAGTGCATTGCTCAACAGTTTACAAATGGGCTTTAGAACGCTTGCAATTGAAAAGAGAAGCAGCGAAGTTTGGGATTTGCTTGGAGCAGTGAAGACCGAATTTGGACAGTTTGGCGATGTATTAGCCAAAACCAAAAAGAAATTAATTGAAGCTACAAATGTGATAGACACGTCAGAAGTCCGCACAAGATCCATAGAACGAAAACTTCGCCATGTTCAGGAATTGCCGGCAGGAGAAACCAAATTGATTATGGATGCCAGTCAAGAAGATGAATTAACTGAAGAGAGTTAAATTGAACTGTCGAAAAAATGTCGACAGTCAATATTGGATAGTCCACTTCTTCCGATTTGAAACGCTTTCATTTCCATCTCAAGTAACCATTGAACGAAGACTACTTACAACATTTTTTACAGCATCAATCACAATGTCAATTTCTTTTTTAGTGTTGAATTTTCCAACAGAAAAACGAATAGAACTAAAGGCAGCGACTTCGTCCAATCCCATTGCGGTTAATACATGAGAAGGTTCAATAGATGCAGAAGTGCAGGCACTTCCGTTGCTGACAGCAATCAGTGGCAAATTATTTTCAGGATTGCTCAATCCCATGATAATTGCATCTGAATCAGCACCTCGAAACAAAACATTTAAAGTATTAAAAAGGCGAGTGGAAGTATTTCCGTTTACAGAAGTTCCTTCAATTTTGAGTAATTCAGTCTCCAAATAATTCCTCAAAGTACCTATGCTTTCAGCATTTTTTGGCAATTCCAATTTTGCTATGCCACAAGCTTCACCCAAACCAACAATTCCGGGGACATTGAGTGTTCCACTTCGCACACCTCTTTCATGACCGCCACCGTGCAGCAAGGCAGGTATCTTGACACGATTCATTCTTTGACGAACATACAATGCACCAACTCCTTTCGGACCATATAACTTATGACCGCTTAGACAAAGTAAATCAATTCCAAGTTCATCAACATTGGCAGGTATTTTTCCGACAGCTTGTGTTGCATCTGACATAAGAAAAGCACCAACATTATGCGCCAGCTCTGCAATTTCCTTTAGCGGAAGTATGACACCCGTTTCATTGTTGGCTAGCATGGCAGAGACCAAAATGGTATCATCGCGTAAGACAGTTTTGAGTTCATCCAAATCAATTAAGCCGTCTGACTTTACAGTCAGATAAGTGACTTCAAAACCTTTAGTTTCTAAATACTGACAAGTATCCAAAACAGCACTATGTTCAGTGGCCACAGTAACTATGTGTTTGCCTTTTGAATGGTAATTTTCAGCAACACCTTTTATAGCAAGGTTTATCGCTTCGGTTGACCCGCTTGTAAATACAATTTCGTGTGGTTCTGCACCTATTAACTCAGACACTTGAATTCTGGCAGACTTGACAGCTTCATAAGCATGGACACCAAACTGATGTGTGCTATTTGCATTTGCAAACTCATTGGTGAGAAAAGGCATCATCGCATCCAACACTCTTTTATCAATTTGGGTGGTTGCGTTATTATCTAAATAGATGACTCTATTATCTTCCATTACTGTCTGAAAAATTTATAATTTGAAGGGTTGTTTCCACTTAAAAGTACAAAGTAAACTCATTAAAAAGCCCATGTATCAGTTACACATCTAAGGCCGCCCAGCCCATGAACAGACCGAAGTTTGCAAAGAGTATTCTCTTTGGCAATCCAAAAACAAATTCTATTTTCCATCGCTATTTGTGTTCCAATAAATTCAAAGTAGCTGTGAGAATGAGATACTAAATCGAGTGCACGCACCATGCTTGCCTATACAAAGTTATATAGCATCATACATCCTGATGTTTTTCCTTAGTACTTGAGGAGCTAAAATTAATTAAGTACATATTTAGAATAATATTTCTCATAGGGGATTGATAAGTGCTAAATTAATTCGAACACCACACGCAAGCACTTGGAACCCCATTAACTGTAGATTCTCTCTACACTGTCGGGAGAATTTGGCTGGTCTTATAAGAATGAACTTACTTATACTTTTCTCATTCTCATCCTCCAATTTAGGATCGCATAATCTAAAGGCAACATATCTCACCACCCCATCGCCAGCTGACAAGCTTCTTCAAGCTTCATTTTCTCTCCCTCTTCCCGGTATTTTGCAATCTCTGCATCACTTAACAGTTCATTCAATCTTGTAGTCAATTTATTTTTTTCTTTCTCCGCATTAGTATCAAAGACTGCTGCCTTAGACTTAACAATGTGTTCTGCTGCATACCGCAGAACATTCATCTAATCTTCGAGAGGTATTTGTTCAGGATATAACCTTAAATTTAAATTGTAAATTTCACACTATAACCTTAAATTAATTCAACAATAATTAGGATATAACCTGATGGACAAATCAAAACAGCGACTAATAATTGAGCAAGCTGATAAAAAGTTGGCTCAATTCAGACATTTGGACTCAATTACTGTTCCTCAAAGAGGATGGATACACACAATTCGAATTGCTCTCAAAATGTCATTAAGACAATTAGGGAACAGGCTGAAAATATCACCTCAAAGTGTAAAAGAAATCGAGGAGAGAGAATCGAGCGGATCTATTACGATAAAAGGTCTAAGAGAAGTTGGGGCAGCACTAGACATGAAACTCGTTTATGGCTTTATACCTAAAGACCAGAGTATTGAGGATATGATCGAAAAAAGAGCTAATGAAGTTGCGCAAGATATAGTTTTGAGAACTTCCAATACCATGAAACTTGAAGATCAGGAGAACTCAAGAGTGCGAATACAAAAGGCTATAGCAAACAGAGCAGAAGAAATTAAGAGCAAAATGCCAAAATACTTATGGGATTAGAAGTTGAATATATTGAAGGTCAGATTCCTCTTGATGAAGATGAAAAGGAAGGTTTGATGATAAATACAATTACAACTCGTGGTGAGCTGGATGAATTTGAGCAACTAAATATTGAGAAGGCCCTGCAATGGACTCTTGGCAAAAAATGGAAACCCGAGTACATTCTTAGTGAATCTTTTATGAGGGAACTTCACAAGAGAATGTTCGGTGAAGTATGGTCTTGGGCTAGTGAATTTAGGAAAACCAATAAGAATATCGGAGTTGATAAGTATCAGATTGGAGTTTCATTAAGACAGTTGTTAGACGATAGCAAATATTGGTTAGAAAATAAAACATATTCAGAAGAAGAGTTTGCTATACGATTTAGTCATAGAATAGTGGCAATTCATTGTTTCCCTAATGGCAACGGAAGACACTCAAGACTAATTGCTGATATTATCATCAATCAAATTTTTGGCAAACCGTTTTTCAAATGGAGCAGCTCAGACCTTAACGAAAATGGCGAGGCAAGGTCTAATTATATAGCGGCAATCAAAGCAGCAGATGCCGGTGATGTGAAGTCATTAATTGATTTTGCCAAGACATAAATACGACAACAGATAACACAGCCTGCAAACGATCTCTACGAGTACGGAATATAGAATGATGAATTCGCAGATGCATTTGTGCAAACTTTCTCATCTCTTCAGATTTGCCCGCCGACTTTAGAGCTTATACACAAAACATTACTTTGTTAAGTCAGGAGACTTCGCATGGATCGGTCTTTTAACCTCACGTCAGAGTCCCCGCCTGCAAAGAGTGGACTAGATTAACTTTCTGCGGGCAGGCCGGAAGAGCGCCGGAGACTCTGACGGGGGCTTTTTAAACTAGCTAAGTTATACGAGGGTAAAACATGTTCAGCACCCCATCGCCAGCTGACAAGCCTCTTCAAGCGTCATCTTCTCTCCCTCTTCCCGGTATTTTGCAAACTCATCATCACTTAACAGTTCGTTCAATCTTGCAGTTAATTCATTTTTTTCTTTCTCCACATTTGCATCAAATACTGCTGCCATAGACTTTACCGTGTGTTCTGCCGCATACAACAACCTGATTGCATCGAAGTGTTTTTCATTCAATTCAAGTAATAGTGCCAGATAGATTAAAGTATTTGCAACCCCCGGTTTGTCACCAATTTCCTTTTTAAGTACCAGGCTTCCTTCGTGATATTTCCTGGCCTGTTCATAATCTCCGCTATGGCGTGCTAATCTTCCGAGATTGTTCATGGAATCAGCCATTCCCTTTCTGTCACCAAATTCCTTTTTGATAGCAAGGCTCTCTTCAAAATAAGTCTTAGCCTGCTCATTATCTCCCTGAGCATAAATTACACCTCCCAGATTGTTCATGGAATCAGCCATTCCTTTTCTGTCACCAATTGATTCATAGATAGAAAGGCATTCTTTATAGTATTTCTCAGCCTGTTCATAATCTCCCAGAGTATTTGAAGTATTTCCCAGGTTGTCCATGGAAGTTGCTATTCCGGTTTTGTTGCCAATTTCTTTACTAATAGCCATGCTTTCATTGAAATATTTTCTGGCCTGATCATAATCACCCTGATAGTTTGCTATATATCCCAGATTGTTTATGGTTTCAGCCGATCCTTTTTTGTCGCCAAACTCCTTTCTGATAGAAAGGCTTTCTTCATAATATTTCCTTGCCTGTTCAGGATCTCCCAGAACATATGATATACTTCCCAGACTGTTTAAGGAAATTGAAATTAATTTTTTGTCACCAATCTCTTTACTGATTGCCAGGCAATCTTTGTAATATTCTTTAGCTTGCTCATAATCCCCCTGATAGTATGATATGTTTCCAAGGTTGGCCATAGAAGCAGCAATTACTTTTTTGTCACCAATTTCTTTGTTGATAGCCAGACTTTCACCAAAATATTTCTTAGCCAGGTCATAATCTCCCTGATGAAATGAGATACATCCCAGATTGTTCACTGAAACAACAATTCCATAATTGTCACCAATCTCTTTTCTAATATCCAGGCTTTCTTTAGTAAATTTCTTAGCCTGTTCATAATCTCCCTGGTCCATTTTAAGAGAACCGGTCAAAGCAAGCAATCTTGATTTTACAGGTTTATCCAATACGCCGGAGCTTTGCAGAATATTTTCAACAAGCCTGATTCCGGTTGAATAATGTCCGGTTGTAATCCAGAATTCACCAATTGCTGCGGCTACAATTGCTCCTTTTTCTGCACTCTCATTATTTACAGACCATTCAATTGCAGATATGAAGTTATTGTGATCAGCATCAATTGTGG
>CALEVL010000192.1 GCA_937924675.1 uncultured Ignavibacteria bacterium
AAATTCACGTAGCCAAAGCGAGCAATTTTAGGCAATTAGGATGCAGCGGGCGACTCTCTGCCCTGAGCCTGTCGAAGGGTTTCTTTGCCAAGCTTTCTTTAGCCTGCCCTGAGCTTGCCGAAGGGTTCAAAAGAAAGCGGAATAACTTTTGGCATCAAATTTTGTTAAACCCTTCACTCCAAAAATTTAAAACGTTTTGGACAGATGTGGAGTAACTAAACTATTCTTCCGATTTGTTGATTTGATTTAGAGATCATAAACCGTAATTTTGCAAAACACTTTCCAAATTAAACAAATCATCATTATGAAAAAACTGCTAGTACTTTTTGCACTGCTTTGTTTTACAAATCAGGGAATGACACAGATCTTCTCCGAAGATTTTCCGTATGGCATCGGAGTTCAAATTACTACAACAGGCAATTGGTTTGCCGCAAGTGGCGGAGGTACCAATCCAATTGCCACTACACCCGGATTGACATACCCCGGATATGTAGGAAGCGGAATTGGAGATGCGGTCAGATTCACAACATCAGGAGAAGATGATTCATCTTCGATCGTATCACGTCCGAATTCCGGCACTGTTTACGCTTCTTTCATGGTTTGGATGAGCAGCGCTCAGGCAACAGGAGATTACTTTTTTGCAATGAGCACAACCGGTAACGCTTTCGACGGCAGAGTCTATGCAAGGTCAAGCGGCGCAGGTTATCAGTTCGGCATCACAAAAGCCAATGAGGCGACGGTTAATTATACAACAGGTGTTTACAATTTTTTTGAGACTTATCTTGTAGTTGTAAAGTACCAGTTTAATGCCGGAGCAAATGACGACCAGGTCAGTCTGTTTGTATTTGACACTTTGTCACCACCGCCTATGGTTGAGCCGGCTCCTACAATAGGACCTTTCACTGCCACATCAGCAGATGCAATAAATCTCAGCAGAGTGATCCTGCGACAGGGCAATGCTTCAAATGCTCCGGCAGGCGCACTGGACGGAATTTATTTGGATGTTACATGGAATAATAATGTGCTTCCTGTTGAGCTTTCATCATTCGTTTCAGTAATCAACGGAAACAGTGTAACACTCAACTGGTCAACATCCACGGAAACTAATAACGCAGGATTCGATATCGAAAGATCTGCAATCAATGGTTCATGGACAAAGATCGGAACAGTCAGCGGTAACGGTACAAGCACAACACCGCACAGCTACTCATACACAGACAGAGCAGTTGCATCAGGAAAATATAACTACAGACTGAAGCAAACAGACTTCAACGGAAACTTCGAATATCATAACCTCGGCAACGAAGTTATAATTGGAATTCCAATGAAGTATGATCTGTCACAGAACTATCCTAATCCTTTCAACCCGTCAACAAAGATCAATTATGACCTGCCGGCAGACGGTAAGGTTGCAATTAAATTGTTTGACATGTCAGGTAAGGAAGTTGCATTGCTGGTAAACGAAGTGAAAACTGCGGGCTATCATACAGTTGACTTCAATGCATCAAATCTTTCAAGTGGAGTTTACTTCTACAGCATTTCTGTAGAAGCAAACGGAAATAACTTCACCGCCACAAAGAAAATGATGCTTGTAAAATAATAGAGGCAAGTCTCATCTGACTTAACTCAGAAGAATCATATAGAGCCGTGAGGAAAAAAATCTTCACGGCTCTTTTTTTTGACCGGAAAAATAGAATTAGAGTTATGGAAATTGTTTAGGTCAAAAAAATGAATTTGAATCAGGAGTTTAGTTCCCCTAATTTTGTAAAAACAAATAAGAAAAATTCAAAGAGCTTTCACGGATCATCAACCCCAAATAAAATGATCAAGTTTGTGAGAGATTAACTTTTCAGACTCTTTTTCAGAGAAGAGTTTTCAAAGGAGGCAGCTTCAAAAAATTGTTAACATCCTTTAAACAACCGATAGGAATTTTTGGGATTCCGTCAACCCGCGTTACGTTAAATCTTTCAGTAACACTGCATCAACAACCAGTTTCATCATTCATTCAAAAAATCTAAATCATGAAAAAGTTAATTTACAGCTTTACGGCTTTGGTAATTCTATGTTGGGTCTCACAAAGCCATGCTCAATTGAACTTGTATTCGTTTCAGCAATTTGGAAGTTCGTACAGTGAGATCACGGGCGGTACTTTAGTTGGAAGTGCAACAGCAACAACCGGAAACGGCGCATCGCTTGATGACACAATATTCACTTCTCAGCCGCTTCCTTTTACATTCAATTTCAATGGTGTCGATTTCAACACATATACTATTAGCTCTAACGGTTTCATTACCTTCGGTGCAGTAAATCCGGCTGCTAATCTTTTTACACCAATTTCTTCAAATACGGGTTACGACGGAGCCATCTCAATACTTGGAAGAGATATCCAGGGAGTTTTTGCAACTAACGGCTCGAGAGCCTCCGGCAGTCCGGTTATCTCCAATGTATCAAACTTTAACGGAGTTGTAGCAGGCAAAGCAATTACCGGTAACGGAATACCTGCAGGAACTACTGTAGTGTCATTTGACAATTCAGCAGGAACAGTGACAATGTCTGCCAATGCAACATCATCAAGCGGCAACTTTACTTTCACTGTTGCTTCGGGTGAGATCAGAACGGAATCGTTCGGGCCAATAGGAATGCGATTGCTTGTGATTCAATTCAAGAATTTCAGAAAATTCAATGCCTTGAATGACAACTTCAATTTTCAGATAAATCTGTTTGAGAACTTTGAAACTCCAAATCAGATAGTCTTCTCGTATGGAAATTTTGTCTGCAATAATACTAATTCATCTGCACAAGTTGGTTTGAGAGGACTGAATAATACTCAGTTCAATTCTCGATCCGGAAGCAACTGGGCAGCATCAGTCAATGCTGTCAGTAATAATTCTACCATGACTCTTGTAGGGAACAACATTCCTGCTTCAGGTCAAACATATTCATGGACTACTCCTCTGGCAGATGACATGGGTGCAATATCTTCAGATATTAACAACGGCCGTGTATTTTCACCCGGCAAAGGTTACGATTTCAATGTGAGTGTAAGAAATTTCGGGACCAATGTTCAGAATGCAATTCCGGTTTACTATACTGTAAATGGGGGAGCACCGGTTGGACCTGTTAACACTGTAGGACCAATTGTACCGCTTGGAACGGAGGCCGTTTCTTTCACAGGTGGATATGCATTTACACCAACTTCATCCGGAGTGAATGTTCTTAAGATATATACAGCTCTCGCAGGAGACGGTAAAGCATCTAATGACACTGTAACTGTAAATGTTTTGGTGAATGATAAAATTTCTGCATTCCCATATCTTGAAACTTTTTCAAACACCGACGACTGGTCTGTTAGAATCGAACGAAACGGTCCGGGAGGTTCCTCTCCTCTCTGGGTACAGGGAATTTGCACTAACCCTGCGGGAGTTCAGAGCGATACAGCAGCCAGATGTAATTTCTTCGGACCAAACAACAACAATGGAAGAAGGGAAATCCTTCGATCTCCTGAGTTTGATCTTTCAAATCTGACAAATCCTGTCCTGAATTTCTATGTTGCATACAGAACTTATCAGACCGCAAACGATACTCTTGAAATACTTGTCTCAACCGATGCCGGACTTACCTTCTTCAGTGCCAGCACAGTTTACAACAAGTCAAACAATTCAACGCCATCGCTTGCAACAAGAGGTCCATCAAATGCGAGTTTCTTCCCTGACTCTGCAAACAAATGGAGAAGCGAAACGATCAGTCTTTCCAATGTAGCCGGATCAGGAAATGTAATCATCGGATTCAGAGCAAAAAGCAATTACGGTAATAATGCATGGATAGATAATGTTGTAGTATCAGAAGCAAACAGTCTTTGTGTTGATGAAGTAACACAACCCGGAATATTTTACAGATGCAATAATTTGATGCAACTTGTATTCTTTGATATAGGTCTAACACCACCTTGGGAAGGCAATGATCCTCCGGGAACAGAAGCTAAGACCGAAGAAGACGCTGTGAGTTCAGGTTCCTTCTCAGATGTTCAGACACATGAGAATGTAAAGGTGATTTCGGGAACTGAAACTGATAATCCGGTTGGCGGTGTCGCAACTGTAATTCAGCATGATAACGTTGTACCTCCTTCTGTAGCAGCTGTTCGGATCTCGCCAAACACAACTGCAACAACTAACGACGGATCAATATTTACACCTGCCATAATCTACAAGAAACTATGGTTCACGGTTACATACAATGGGAATGACAGATTAGGATATGCTACTTATGACGTTTTTTTCAACATTAACAGCATGTCTCTTCCGAATCCCGACAAGGTTTACATAGTCAAGAGATCCGATATGACGGATTCATGGCAGTGCCTCAGCACAGCTAACAGCGGAGGAGTACTCGCAGCATTCGGTCTGACAACTTTCTGCGACTTTGCCGTTGCAGGAAATGATCAGCCGCTTCCGGTTGAACTTTCATCATTCGTTTCGGTAATCAACGGAAACAATGTAACACTCAACTGGTCAACTGTTACAGAAACAAATAACGCAGGATTCGATATCGAAAGATCTGTGGTCAATGGTTCATGGACAAAGATCGGAACTGTCAGCGGCAACGGAACAAGCACAACACCGCACAGTTACTCATACACAGACAGAACAGTTGCAACTGGAAAGTACAACTACAGACTGAAGCAAACAGACTTCAACGGAAACTTCGAATATCATAACCTTGGCAACGAAGTTATCATCGGAATTCCAACGAAGTATGATTTGTCACAGAACTATCCGAATCCTTTCAACCCTTCAACAAAGATCAATTATGACTTGCCATCTGACGGAATGGTTAGCATGAAGTTGTTTGATATGACAGGTAAGGAAGTTGCCTTGCTGGTAAACGAAGTGAAAACTGCGGGCTATTATACTGTTGACTTCAATGCATCAAATCTGTCTAGTGGAGTTTACATATATAGGATAACTGTTGATTCAGACAGAAATAAATTCTCAGCTGTAAAGAAGATGATGCTGGTCAAGTAAGATAAGAACTTGCATAATCAGTGTTTCTTAAAATGTCAATGCCGTGGGATTAATGATCTCACGGCTTTGTTTTATGCTGTCATTCCAAATTTAGTTTGGAATTGTAACCAAGAATTTCTAATTTGTTGCAACCCCATTCTGATAATACACAAACCTCTAACCGGTAAAATGCTTCGGCCTGATGCTCGTTAAATTGCTATCAGCGGTTGCAGGGCTATATGAATTCATGCAAAATATTAAGAGTTGGTTTTATAGAATGATGTTTGCTCAAAGGCATATATGATTCTGAGGAAGATTACATGAAATTGATTTTCAGTGAAAGTTAAATTGCAAATCACAAGAACATTTTTAAAATCAAGTTTGAATATTTCATAAATTAAAAAAAAGAAAAATGATCAGGAAAATTACTGCTGTACTTTTTTTGCTTGGATTCGGAACTTCAATTCTGAATGCACAGATAAGTTTCTATCCATATTATCAATCCGGGAATGGCACCGGAGGTTGGACCGCAGTTCAGTCAATTCCAATTTGGAATTTTGCATTTGCAGCTGTCGGCCCATCAGGTAAAGTGAACGATACAGCAATCGTATGCAGCAACTTTGCCTATGTTGCCGGAACAGATGGTTCGCTATTGTCACCAAGTTTCAACTTTACCTCGCTTGCAAAACCCGTAGTTCATTTTTATGTTGCCCACAGGTCTTATACTTCTGCCGAGAATGATTCATTGATTTTCCAGATTTCAACTGACGGGGGTGTAACTTTTGTTGACACACCTGTCCCTTACAGAAAGGCAAGATCATCTAATCCGTCACTTGCGACAATTTCTCCATCTACTGTAAATTATAATCCTTCATCTGTGAGCCATTGGAGACAAGAATCAATAGATTTGAGTGCTTATGCAGGATTCCCGAGTGTAAGAGTTAGAATTAGAGGTGTAAGTGGTTACGGTAACAATCTTTGGCTTGATGATTTTACAGTGAGTGATGCAGCATCCAACTGTACAGATAACGTCACAGCAGCCGGCAATTACGGATGCAATCCCACTGTAGAAGTTACTATGAATTCAATTGGAAATCCGGGAGGCGGCAAGCTGAGCGTCGTTCAGCACACTTATATCGGCTATGTACCAAGCTACTCACCGGTAAACATTGCAACTAATACAACGGCAACCACTCATGACGGTTCAATTTTTACTCCAAACATTGTTTCTCCGGACGGTTGGTTTACTGTTGCTTACTCAGGAAATGATTACAACGGTAATGCAAACTATGATATCTCAATTGATCTGTCATCTTATCTGTTCCTCAATGACATTACAAAAGTTTACATTGTGAAGAGAACAAGCATCGGCAGTCCATGGGTTGCACTCAATACAACTACGGACGGTACTTCAGTTAAAGCATCAGGACTAACTTCATTCTCCGACTTTGCCATTGCAGCCGATAGTGTAAATAATCCTTTGCCTGTTGAACTAACTTCATTTGTGGCTGAAATTAACGGAAGAAATGTCGAGCTCAAATGGATTACGTCTTCAGAAATTAACAATGCCGGATTTGATGTTGAAAGAAGAACTGTTGGTTCAGAAGTTTGGACCAAACTTGGCTTTGTTAATGGCAATGGTACAACAAGTCAGGTAAGAAGTTATTCCTTTACTGACAGAAACGTTGCAAATGCAAAATACAACTACAGACTGAAGCAAACAGATTTCAATGGTAATTACACTTATTATGATCTTAGCAATGAAGTCATTGCAGGAATACCCGAGAAATTTGCTTTGAGCCAAAATTATCCGAACCCATTCAATCCTTCAACTTTGATAAACTATGATATTCCATTTGAAGGGAAAGTGAGTCTGAAAGTGTTTGATATGTCGGGCAAAGAAGTTGCTTCTCTTGTTAACGAGGTCAAGTCTGCCGGCTTTTATTCTGTCAGATTCGACGCATCCGGAATTCAAAGCGGAGTTTACTTCTATAAACTTGCGGGGGAGTCAAACGGAAACTCTTTCAGTGCAGTAAAGAAAATGATGCTTGTCAAGTAACTTTAGAAAAATTGTTCTGCTTTGCACAATGTGGCCGGACTGCCAGCTTTCCGGCCATTTCTTCAATCAGACAGTTCTAAGTTCAAAGACACGCTCAGACTAATGCTGCTTTGTTAGAATTTTGTTAGAATGTTCTTTTGATTGTAACTGGAAATATAAACTAAACTAAAATTCCCATGAAAAGAATTATCAATGGAATTGTTCTGGCGCTTTTATTGAACATTGGCGCGAATGCACAGCTGTTAACTGAAAGCTTTGATTATCCGGCGGGCGATTCGCTTACACAGCATGGTTGGGTTGCCTTTAGCGGAACAACCAATGGAATATTTGTAACTGCCCCGGGTCTCGATTTTCCCGGATATCAAATGCCCGGCATAGGTTTTTCGACTAAGTTAAGAAATACCGGACAGGATGTTTACAAATCTCTTTCATCTAACCAGTCATCAGGAAACGTTTACACATTTTTCATTGTGAACGTTGATACACCAAGGTTTGTAGCCGGTGGTGGTGATGTCTTTGCGGCACTTTTGCCTTCGACAAGCACAACCAACTTCACTTGCCGAATCTATATTCGCAGAGCAATAACTAAGACAGACACTTTCGCCTTTGGAATTACCAAGAATGCATTATCCGGTGGTGCTGTTGTTTGGAGTGATTCGATTTACAGCACGAGAACAAATTATCTTGTTGGTGCCAAATATACATTCAATTCTGTAACTACAACAGATGATGAGGTCAGCTTATTCGTGTTTTCTTCTAATCCCCCTTTGATTGAACCACCTCCTACAATCGGTCCTGTAACGGGCACAACTACAGATGTTGCAAACATTGGAAGATTTATGCTGAGACAAGGGGTTGCAACTACCTCAGCGACAGCCTTGATTGATGAAATATGGGTAAGCACAGATTGGGGAACGGTTCTACCGGTTGAGTTATCCTCGTTTACATCTACAGTCTCAGGCAGAAACGTAACACTCAATTGGTCAACTGTTTCGGAAACGAACAATGCAGGATTTTCGGTGGAAAGGTCTTCATCAAATGACAATTGGGTGAATGCAGGCTTTGTTAATGGTAACGGAACAACAAGTACTCAGCACAACTATTCATTCACAGAAAGTTCTTTGAACACGGGTGCTTACAAATACAGACTGAAGCAAGCTGACTTCAACGGAAATTTCGAGTATCATAATCTCTCAGGAGAAGTAGTCATAGGTGTGCCTTCAGAGTTTTCATTATCGCAGAATTTCCCTAACCCTTTCAACCCATCTACGGTTATAAACTTTGATATTCCTAATGATGCAAATGTAACAATTGCATTGTTCGATATGCAGGGAAAATTGGTAAGAGTGCTTTCCGATGGATTCAAGACTGCCGGCTATTATTCTCTCAACATCAATGCGGCAGGCCTTCCGAGCGGTACTTATTTCTACAGATTGTCTTCCGGAAAGTTCACAGCATCAAAACGACTTATGTTGGTTAAGTGATCTGAGACAATTTATAAATCAATTCAAAAGGCCGGTAAACCCGGCCTTTTTTGCATGGTTATGGGTCAGATTCATAACAAAAATCTTATTTTACACTAAGTTAATAAACTCACAATTGTAAATTCTAATTGATTCTGTTATTTTGTATACATCAATCACTTTTCCCAAACCAAACAAATTCAATAAGATGAAAAAAGCATTAGTATTTATTCTCTTCATTGGCCTTATGCACAATGCATTTGCTCAGAAGAAGTTAATTGAAAATTTTGATTATACCGCAGGCGATTCACTTGGTGCACACGGCTGGACTTCCTTTAGCGGAGGAGCCACGAATAGACTGCTGGTTACATCTCCTGGATTATCATATGCAGGATATCCTCAATCAGGAATTGGAAATGCTACTACACTTGCAACCTCCGGTCAGGATGCGTACGTTCCGCTAACTTCAAGTTCTGATACAACAAATGCCAGTGCAATTTATGCATTCCTTCTGGTCAATGTCGCTTCTGCACAAGCCGGCGGAGAGTACTTTGCGGCTTTTCTTCCTTCAACTTCAACAACCTTTTACAGCGGTAGAGTTTATGCAAGGGATAACGGCGGAAACTTAAATTTTGGAATAACTAAGTCTTCCCCAAACGATACGAATAATGTTGCAATGTGGAGCACCAACAACTATTCATACAACACTACGTATTTGCTTGTCATTAAATACACGTTTAACTATGGATTGGCAAATGATGCAGTGAGTCTTTTTGTGTTCTCTTCCGGATTGCCGGTCAATGAACCTGCACCAACGATTGGACCTAATGTTTATACATCCGGCGATGCAGGCAATATCGGACGATTTGCATTGAGACAAAGTGTCGCTACTAGAGCTGCCAGCCTTGTTCTTGATGGAATAAGAGTCTCAACAACCTGGGATTATACAACAACAATCCTAAATGTTAAGATGGCAGTACAAGGTCTCCTTAACGAGACAACTGGAAAGCATGCAATTAATGATTCAGCAACAATCTACTTAAGAAACAATACTACTCCTTATGCAATCGTTGATTCAGCATGGGCAATTGTAGATAAGAACACGCTCAGAGGACAGTTTAAGTTTAATAATGTTGGCTCAGGTACATACTATATGGATGTCAGATACAGAAGAAGTCCTGTATTCAGGAATGGAATCGAAACTTGGAGCAAATCAGGCGGTGAAGCACTTATTCAGAATGACGGATTCAGCTATGATTTCACCGATTCAGATGCAAAAGCATTTGGAAACAATCTTCTTCTTAAAGGTGCAGTTTATGCCATTTACAATGGAGATGTAAATCAGGATGGGATTGTTGACGGTGCAGACGGATCAACTATTGATAATGACATATCCAATTTTGGATCAGGGTATCTGAATACTGATCTTAACGGTGACGAGTTCATTGATGCATCTGATGCACAGGTAACAGACAACAATGCATTCAACTTTGTTGGAAAAGTAACTCCGTAATACTATATATAGTTATTTCAAAAAGAGGTGAAGATGAAAATTCTTTACCTCTTCTTTTTTTAGAAAATGTCCAGGTCTGTATTATCAAATTTTGAATTGGTAAAATTGGATTTTTTCCTTAATATGAAAAAGCAGAAAGTTAAACTGAAACGAAAGGAGAATAAGTAAATGAAAGGATTTGTTACAACGCTCGCTTTAATTATCGGGCTGTCATTTCATGTTGATTTCATTAATGCTCAGGTGCTGTATAATGAAAATTTCAATTATCCGGCAGGTGATTCGCTTGGAGCTCACGGATGGGTATCATTCAGCGGCGGTGCCACAAACGTATTGTCAGTCACTTCACCAGGGCTTACATTCACTGGTTATCCGGGGTCCGGAATCGGAAATGCAGTAACAGTCAATCCCAATAGTCAGGATGCATATACCTCACTGTCTGCAATAGACAGTACTGCTTCCTTCTATGCAGCAGCCATGATAAATGTAACTTCGGCACAGGCAGGGGATTATTTCTTGGCATTTCTTCC
>CALEVL010000193.1 GCA_937924675.1 uncultured Ignavibacteria bacterium
TCGTCTTCGCAGAGTCTCTCGGCGTTTTTCCGAGGACTCTGCGTTTTAAGAGCTTCACACACTCATCAAAGCAAAATCCCTATCACGTCTTCGCAGAGTCTCTCGGCGTTTTTCCGAGGACTCTGCGCTTTAAGAGCTTCACACACTCATAAAAGCAAAATCCATTTCTCGTCTTCGCAGAGTCTCTCGGTGACTTTCCGAGGACTCTGCGTATGCTCAACTTCAATCTCACTTCAAAGCAAAGTCCTTGAACCATGAACATTCATCAATTGAAACCATTGGATTCTTCGCTGCGCTCATAATGGCAAGTTCGGGTTGGGGTTTATTAATTTAGAATTTTGTTCTGCTCCCCCTCTCCTTTTGGAGAGGGGGCCGGGGGGGAGAGGTGAACATGATGCACTCTCAGTTTCTAGAATTCGAAAAACATGAAGTGAATATTTTTTTTACTCAATCATTCACATTGGATTTAAGATAACCCCCCCTGCCCACCCGCCTGCAGCAGTGAGTTCTTCTCTCTTCTTGAATGAATATCCCCCGGCACATCGCTGACTTCTTTTTTGCATTGAACAGGAATTCTTCAAAGTATAGATTATATCAGTTGCATCAGTACTTAGTAATCCGCAAGTAAAAGAGCATAACTTATGCTACCATGAAACTCAATCTGGCTTTTACTTTTTTCCTGCTTTTCACTTTTTCAGAAATGCACATTGCGTTTTCGCAGTCACGCACCAAGCCCGCACTCTTGACAGGAAAAGAAAAGTATAACAATCATCAGTACAACATCTCTCCTGATACAGTTCAACGGTTCAGTTCATTCAGCGATAAAAAGACTGATATGGGAACTGTAAGCTTCATTTTGCTGAATGATTATACTCTATATGACATTCAGTCAAATGGTTCAGCACAGCAAATCTGGCAGGATCCATTGCAGCCAAACAATGTTCACGCTGTTGTTATGGTTGCACGCGATCCCGGTTTTAGTGACCTCACCACAAGATACTACTTTAGTTCAGACCTTGGTATAAGCTGGTTGTTTTTGGGACAAATTCCGACTTACGGACAACAAGGTTTCTTCCCTGTAATAAGCGGGCTTAGCAATGGCGCTGCAGTAGTTGCATACCACAGCACTTTCTATGAATCACCTTTGAGGGGGAAAATCAGTTATGATCAGGGTCCAGGTTTTGGAGTTTTTACACAGTTGGATCCGATGAACACACCTTCGGGTCCTGGGTTTTGGCCAAGAATTGCAGTAACTTCAACTAACAGAATTGTCTTCGCAAATTCAACTGAAGAGACAGCTTTGGCTTTCACCAATTCAGCTATGAATATTGCATTCCCGGGAACATTTTCGGGTTACTTAAATTATCCGGGAAATAATTCAGAAACATACGATCTTGCAATCTCACAAACGGGCATAATTGGCCATGCATATATTGGCTCACGAAGCTCAAATCCCAATGATTTGTTTTACAGACAATCAACAGATAACGGAATTTCGTGGAGCGTCCCTATAAAAGTATGGGACTGGGATCCATTGACAGATTCAATAGGATGTTTCAGAGGATTAGATTTATGTTTCTCAAAATACAATAGCCCTGGGGTTGTATTTACAACTTCAAAACTGACTGAAACAGAATTTTTTCCCGGCCTTCCGAGCGAGATCCGTTTCTGGTCACCTACTGTGGATTGCGGTGTTCCAAAATTAATTGCTGACAGGAACAATGTGCCTTTCTACCCCAATACCGGAAACACTGAAGACGGATATCTGCCTCTTTGCAGGCCTGTATTGGGAAGGTCAACATTATCCGGAGGGATCTGGTTGCTGGCTTTCCATGCTTCCACGGAAAATACAGGGAGCGATGGCAGCAGATATTATGCAGTATATACTGTATTTAGTTTTGGTCACGGTTCGTACTGGCCAAATCCTGAGAGAGTAACACCCGAATCTCCGCTTAAGGACTGGAGGCACATAAGTATATCACCTTCTAATAACCATTCAGGAAACACTACTACTTTCCAGATGTTGAGTTTGGCAGATTCTGTAGCTGGGGCGTTTGTCACCGGTTCACCTCAGGGAAGAGCGGAAATTGTAAACATTCGGTACGACTTTACTGTATTTCACCCACCCCCTGGTTACGCGCTGGAAATAACACTGAGCAGTCCAAGTAATGGTTCATCCAATGTTTCGACTACTCCTGTTTTGAAGTGGCATTTGGGTTGTAACGTTGAAATTATAGATCTTAGGATTGCAAGAGATCCTGATTTTGCAGAAGTAGTTCATTCTCAGAGCATAACTCCTCAAGACACTCAATATCAGGTACCCGTAAATATTCTTAGCATTAACACTACATATTTCTGGCAAGTCAGAGCCCGCAATATGGGAAGCATCGGGACTTATACACCGGCATGGAGTTTTTCAACAACACCTGTTGGAATTTCTTCAATAGGAAGTATTCTGCCTGAGAAGTTCGAACTTCTACAGAACTATCCTAATCCATTCAATCCTAAAACAAGGATAAAGTTTGATGTTCCAAAGACTTCTTCTGTTACTATAAAGATCATAGACTTGTCTGGTAAGGAAGTTATGACAGTTGTCAATTCCGTTCTTGAGGCAGGAAGTTATGAAGCGCTTTTTGATGCTTTGCAATTGGCAAGCGGAACATATTTTTGCAGAATGGAGTCTGCGGATTTCCTGAAGACACGTAAGATTGTATTGATTAAGTGATGCACGTATTCCCGCGGCATTGAAGAAAACAAACGTTGGTGCATCAGTTTTCTGATTCAGGACATTCCTTTTCATCGTCTTCGCAGAGTCTCTCGGCGCTTTTCCGAGGACTCTGCGTGTTGTGAAATTTGTTGTCCCCGCAGAGTCACGTCGCAATTGAGACTATTTTATTCACATTCTATAAATTCCGCGACGGACTGTGCGGCATGTTCGTGAACGGACAATGACTGTCATTCATTGCTTCATATATTGAAACATTTATTGCGTCAATTCTCGCAGGGTTGCACCCTGCGCTGATAAATGTCGCCCTTTCAGGGCTCTTAGGAGGTGTTCATTGCAATTAGTTGCAGTGTTGCATGTTGTTCTTCATTTCATCATGAGACAACGGTGTCATTCTCAATTTCTAAATTCGACATTCTCTCGTCTTCGCAGAGTCTCTCGGCGTTTTTCCGAGGACTCTGTGTGTTGTAAACTTTGCACACTCA
>CALEVL010000194.1 GCA_937924675.1 uncultured Ignavibacteria bacterium
GTTAAACTGAAACGAAAGGAGAATAAGTAAATGAAAGGATTCGTTACAACGCTAGTTGTTGTTTTCGCATTTTCATTCCAAGTTGAATTCACCAAAGCTCAGGTTCTTTATAACGAGAACTTTAATTATCCGGTCGGTGATTCACTCGGTGCTCACGGATGGGTCTCATTCAGCGGCGGTGCCACAAACGTATTGTCAGTCACTTCACCGGGGCTAACATTCACAGGTTATCCCGGCTCGGGAATAGGAAATGCCGTTACGGTAAATGCCAATGGTCAGGATGCATACACATCATTGTCTGCGATTGACAGTACTGCTTCGTTTTATGCCGCGGCTATGATTAATGTAACTTCAGCTCAGGCAGGGGATTACTTCATGGCATTTCTCCCGTCAACATCTACTACTTTTTATTCCGGCAGACTTCATGCAAGGCTTAGCGGAGGAAGTCTTAATTTTGGTATTACCAAAGGCGCTGCTACCGATACAACAACTGCAGGCATTTGGACCACTGCTAATTACTCACTGAATACAACATATATTGTTGTACTAAAATATACATTTGTTGAAGGAACTAATAATGATCAGGTAAGTCTATTTGTCTTTGAATCTGCAATTCCTTCAGTGGAACCCACTCCAACTGTTGGTCCACTTACTTATGCTTCAGGTGATGCATTCAATCTTGGCAGAATTGCTCTCAGACAAGGAACATCAACCAGAGCACCTGTATTAAAGATAGACGGAATAAAGGTCACAAGGTCATGGAGTTCGATAATCACCTCAGTTTTTAGTCAGACAAGTTTCTTGCCGGATAATTTCAAACTCGATCAGAACTATCCGAATCCGTTCAATCCTACTACAAAGATTTCTTTCACTCTTCCCGAAAATGGAACGGCTTTGCTAAGAGTCTATGATTTCCTTGGAAGAGAAGTCATTTCGCTTGTAAATGGTGAACTTACTGCCGGAACATATGAATCAAGGTTCAATGGTAATGGATTGTCATCAGGTGCATACATCTACAGATTGGATGTTGCGGGAGCTTCCGGAAAGAATTATTCTGAATCAAAAAAATTCATACTCAACAAGTAAACTGATTCATAAGGAGATATTGAAATGGTCAACAATCTTGGGATAAGTACTTTCATTTGGGCAATCAGATTCATGTCTGTTTGCTTTGTATTGTTGATATCCAATTATGGAAAAGCTTCAACCTACTATGTGAATATTGGTAATTCATTTGTTTCTCCTTCTTCGATAACAATCACTGTAGGAGATACTTTAATTTGGAGGAATATTTCAAACCAATCTGCAGAGGTGCAGTGCGGATACGGTTATGCAGGAACATCCTCACCGGAAGGTGTTTCTCCAATTGTTATTAGCTTGTTGCCCGGTGCAGATGAAGGAAGAAAGATAACTGTATCCGGAAGCTATTACTATAAAGTTGTCTTAAATGAACTGAATGTCTTTGGTGATATCATCGCTGTTGCCCCTCTTCCGGTAGAGCTTACTGATTTTGTTGCAACAACAATCAAGAACGAGGTAATTCTTGATTGGTCAACCAGCGGAGAGATCAACAATGAAAGATTTGAAATTCAAAGAATGAGAGTTGACCGGAAAACTGAAGGAAGTTCCAGCTTAGTTTTTGAAACTGTTGGAACGCTGCAGGGCCTTGGAAATTCCAGTAACATTCACAATTATACATATCTGGATAAGAACTTGGAATCCGGAACTTATCTCTATCGCCTCAAGCAATATGATTTCAACGGAAATTTTGTTTATCATTCATTAGCGGCTGAGATTGAAATTGGAATTCCGGGAAAATTCAGAGTTTCAAATAACTATCCGAATCCATTCAACCCCGAAACTACAATAGGATTGGATATACCTGATTTTGGATCATTGAAGACTGTCTTGTATAACGTTTCAGGAAAAGAAGTGTCGGTTGTTTTCAGTGGAATGGTTGATGCCGGCTACAGGTTGATGCGAATTGACGGTAGCAAACTTAACAGCGGATATTATTTCTGTAGGTTTGAGTACTCCGGAAATTCAAATACAGAAGTAATCACAAGAAAGATAATGCTCATAAAGTAATCACGATAATATCAAAATCAAAAAAGCCGCTGATAGCGGCTTTTTTTTTGAGCGGAAGGGGAGAGATTCGAACTCTCGGTAGAGTTTGACCCCTACGACGGTTTAGCAAACCGTTGGTTTCAGCCACTCACCCACCCCTCCGTTGCTGAATTTTATAACATTGCAAAATTAGCTAATTGTCTTCTATCATTCAACTGTAAAGATTCTTTGGCTCACATTCATTTCAATCTTTGACTATTCAAACTCATTTTATGGATACAATATCGTTGTATAGAACAAAGATCATGAACGCAATCAGAAGCGCAAAGCCCACATTCTGTAGCACTATCTGCACTTTGTAAGGAACAGGTTTTCCAACTATTGCTTCATAAACAAGCAGCATGAAATGACCTCCGTCAAGCGCAGGAAATGGGAGAATATTTATTACCGCAAGTGAAATCGAAAGCAAAGCCAGGAAGCCAAGAAATGAATAAATCCCTCCTTCAGCAGATTGTGCTGATGCCTGTGCTATTTTAACCGGACCGCCTATAGCCTTCTTGAACGGTACATCACCGGCGATAATTTTCCCTATTGTCTTGAAGAACAGCTCAATTCCATAATAATACATGTCATATCCTGCTTTCGGGATGGCAGTTAAGACATTATACTTGATTTCAGTAACAGGTCCGATATATTTTGCAGAGAGCATTACACCAATTGTAGAATCCTCAGGTGCAGGAGTAATTGTGCAGTTCATTTTTTCATTACCTCTTTCCCATGCAATTTCTTTTGACTGACCTGCATTATCACGTATCAGTTCAGTAAGCTGCTGTGGATTCGAAATATCCTGCCCGGCAAATCTTACTATCATGTCTCCCTTTGTTAATCCGCATCCTTCAGCAGGCTTGCCGCCAACAATGTCATTTACAACGGGCAATGTACTCCCCGGCAAAATTCCGAAATTTCTTTCTGTAAGATCACCTACTTTTTCCTTAGGAATGTCAATTATCTGAGTTTGGCCATTCCTCTCAACAACGAAATTCAGAGGCTCACCAAGATTCTCAAAGTAGATTTGCGCTTGTAATTCTTCCCAGTTGTTTACTGATGAGTTGTTTACAGACAAAATCTTATCACCGGGTTTTAGACCACTTGAAGCAGCTGAAGTGTTCTTTGAGATGTATCCGATAGTTGTAGTCGCGGTAAGAGTCTTGCCCCTTGATAATGTAATGAAATAAAATATCAAAAAAGCCAATAGAAAGTTCATTATCACACCAGCCGTGATAACGATCATTCTTTGCCATACAGGCTTTGCTCTGTATTCATATGGCATTGGTTCTTTTTCTACAAAGTCTTTGTCCATGC
>CALEVL010000195.1 GCA_937924675.1 uncultured Ignavibacteria bacterium
ATTTGTCAAACACAAAACTCAGCCCACGACTTTAGTCATGGGAGACGCTGCAATTCGTTAAACTCTAATCTCAGCCCACGACTTTAGTCATGGGAGACGCTGCAATTTGTCAAACACAAAACTCAGCCCACGACTTTAGTCGTGGGAAACGCTGCAATTTGTCAAACACATAACTCAGCCAGTGACTTCAGTCGTGGGACGCACATGCCGCTTTAATTCGTCAAACACAAAACTCAGCCCACGACTTTAGTTGTGGGAGACGCTGCAATTTGTCAAACACAAATCTCAGCCCACGACTAAAGTCGTGGGAGATGCTGCAATTTGTCAAACTCAAAACTCAGCCCACGACTTTAGTCGTGGAACAAGCCATCATTGCAATTACAATAATTGCCCGTGACTTTAGTAACAGGTAATGATCAATTTGCATAAATTACTTCCTGAACATATAAGAAATGTTCAGCCCTCCAAAGAAATTTCTTCTTGGACCGGATTCATAGAACTCCTGTCTGTCGGAATTGATCTGAATGAACGCAACAAATTTCTCATCAAACAGATTATTTACACCAGCATATCCGACTATTCTGAAATTCCCTACGTCAACTGTTCCCCCAAGCTGAGCTCCTAAAAGTGAGTAGCTCGCTGTCTTTAGACTGTCGACATTCTGATCATTCACATACATAGAACTTGTGTAACTGTAATATGCTTTCACATAACCTGTGAAGTCCTTGACAAACTGTTTCGTGTAAGATAATTCCGTCGTTGCATAATTATCAGGATTTGACGGCTCGGTATTTCCGTCATAATTCTTGCTTGACAAGTTTCCTTGTGCATCGATACTGATTGCTTCATAGGAATCATATTTGAAATCAGAATACGTATATGATCCGAACCACTTCAGACCATCTACAATCTCTGTTCTGAACCCAAACTCAATACCGTTCCTTTTTACTTTAGCAGCATTTCTGTAAAATGTATTGCCGTCTGCAGTAAATGGTATGATGGCATTGTCAATGATAGTATTAAAGTAAGTCAGCTCAATGAAGTTCTTCTTGAACAGATTTGTCTTTTCATTATTGATCTCACCTTTATATCCGATTTCAAACGAATTTGAATTTTGAGCCTCAAGATCGGGATTGAGAAGTCCTAGACCACCATCGGAAGAGAACGGGAAGTTTTCAAGTTCATTTCCTGCCGGAACATCATAACCAAGACCGTAAGATGTATAAACAGCCATATTGGGAAGAATCTTGTAGTTCAATGCTGCCTTAGGAGTGAAACCGCTGAATTTCCTCTCAGCATTCCTGAACCCTGCAAGTAAATCTTCCTGATTGAAAATTACATCGTCATAGCGTCCGGTAATTAGAAGACTTACCTTATCTGTTACAATCGGAAAGTTATTGAGGAAATAGAATCCCAGATTTGAAATTGTTTCATCCGTATATGCTTCTAGATTATCACCTTTCTGTCCACCAATATTAACAAAGTCACCAATCGGACCGGTTTGATAATATACATCACTTCCAATTGAAAATTCATTCTTCCTTTTGCCGATCATTGATTCGTTAATATAGCGGAAAGAACCTCCAACACCGGATCTGTCGAAAATTCTGTATGTCGCAGCAGTTCGTACGAAGTTCTTGATCGTGCCATAGGTCGTAAACTCAATCGAATTGTTGTTTTCGTTCCCGAACTTTGTTGAGTAAGTTATTCCCAGTCTTCCCTTCTTAGATTCCCGTCTTGAGTCCCTGCTGACATCTCTCGCATTAGCCTGCAGATCATCCTCATTATATTGATCAAGTTTCAATGAACCCGGAAGCTTGATGATACCATTCACATAATATGCATACAATGCAAACTTCGAAACGGGGTTCAGATCAACCTCATACACTGTGTTGAATCTGTGCTGATACTCCTGACTGTGTTCTCTGTATCCGAGGTAATTCTCATAGCTGTAATTTGCCATGAACCTCTGATAGCCGGAGTTTACACCTATCTTTAGACCGTTTTTCCTCAGATCATATGAACCGAACTCATTGTTCGTCATTGCAAATGTTATCGGAAAATACTTGTCAGTAAAGAAGTTGATCACTCCACCCGGAGCATTTGTATAAAGTGATGTCAGATTTCCCTTCGCAATTTCAATCTTTCCGATAGCATCGAAATCAATTGCTTCCACCCGGGTCTGCCCGTCCGGTTCTGATTCCGGAATACCGTCAAGCAGAATCCGGATCCCGCGAATTCCGGTGTTCGATCTTGTTCCAAAACCCCGAATAGAAACTCTGACATCATGATTACCATATCTCGGTTGGAACCAGACACCCGGTACGTTTCTTATTACTTCATTAAGTGACTGCTTTCTGCTTGACGTCCATTCGGATTGATCTATCCTTTGGACTGAGAAAGGTATGTCAATGATCTTTTGCTCAGTTCGCGTAGCAGTAATAATCACTTCGTCTGTTTCATACTCTGTTGTATCCGGAAGATCCTGTGAATTTGAAGTTACAGAACAAACGCTGAGCATTGCTACAATAGCCGCAAATAATGCTTTCATGACAGTAAAAATTTGTGTTATTGATTTAGAAATTCCTGAATTGCTTTCCGGAAATTCTAACGGCGCAGGACAACGGATCTTACAGAAAGAAGTGTGTGATACTTGTGGTGGTTTGTTGATTTTAAAGCTGACAGACACTGATTCTGAAGAATCCGGCCTGCTGTTCCGGTTGTTATCCGGAATGCGTCAGCAAATGTATTTATTTTCTTTGATGCCTTGGCAATTGCCGAAACCAGGTTCGCTTTATTTCTTGAGTATTCCTTGCCAACTTTCACTTTCTTATAGTCATCCGGACCCGTTGACTTACTCTTTTCTTCATTGGTCCGCAATAATGACAAGTAACCGATCTGAATTGACGGCACCACGTTCATTCCCTGTGCAGGCGAAAGGAACGGGAAGCTGAACAATAACCCGGTTAATATGTAAGCAAGGATTTTCGTCAAGATTACTCTTTGAACTTTATTCAAAATACTTTCTATATGGCCATAATTCAAGTCTCTCGCTGTTGCTTTTGAAATTCAGTTCATCTGAATTAATACTATTGATGCGGCATCAAATTCATTATGGCTTTTTCAATCTCTACCTGACTCCATTCAATGCAAACCACCTTTGTGTCATCCCTGTGTATACAGGGATCTACGGAAATGTGTCTTCACTTGTGGTAGACTCCTGCCCGCCTGCAAAGAGTGCTCAAGTTCAGTATTCTTCTGGCAGACCCGTCAAAGACGGGTGCAGGAATGACAAGCATGAAGTGAATGACAAACCTTACTGCTCTGACAGCCCTCTTCTTTATTGTGTCATCCCCGCCCATGAAGTTGTCTCAAAACCTGGACTCTTGCCTAAAACACACTGACCTCTTTGTGAAAATTCAAACAACCTAGAATGTCATCCCTGCGAATGCAGGCCTGCCCGCTGCAGGCGGGGATCTACTAAAGGTAAAGCCACTATAAACTTAATTTGTCTAATGCTTTGGATTGATAAAGATGTGGGTTTTGAAACAGCCTCGCATGCGGGAATGTACGGCATGATGGATTCACTTGTTGGAGACTCCTGCCTGCAGCGCTTCATAAAGAACTCCCGCTGCGGGCAGGCATACGCAGGAATGACATGTATAAAGTGATGTTAAAAGAGAAAGAGTTGTGATAAAAATATTCCACTCTGATTAGTTCAATCGTTTTACTCGGATATGATTGTCAGATGCTGGTGCGGCTCAAAAAATGCATTGCAATGAAAGTATAAATGTGCCACTTTTGTGAAGTTTAATACAAACAAAGAAGACCGGACCAATTTGAAACAAACTACAAAACTTCTTAGACTCTCAGTAATACTACTTCTGCTGTTATCCGCATTTACGCAATACAGTATTTCGATGATGGTTTGCGAGGAAGATGAGATGGCTTGTTGCTGCATGAAAAGTGATGAAGCAATGCAGTCAGGACAAGACCATTCTTGTTGCTGTGAAATCAGGGAAGTTCCGAGGAATGATGCGTTTAAGTCTTCCACTCAATCTGCCGGCGATAATCTGAGTTACCTGTTCACTTTACCCGCTCAGCAATCTGATAACACATTTCACTCAAATCACTCTGCAAGTGAACTTATAAATAGTCCAGTCCGGCAAAGTGATATTTGCATAGTTAACTCTAACCTCAGGATTTAGGAATCAGCAGTTCCGAAAGCTGTAAAATGTTCTTAAACATTTTTTGAAAATCCTAAATCAAAATTAATAATGAAAAAGCTAAATCTTTTCGCGATCATATTGGTCGCCGGATTCATCTATTTCCTCGGCTCAACACTCTATAGCCAAACGACATTTGATGATTCCAAATGTAAATGCTGTGATGAAACATGTACGATGACTGACTGCTGCAAGAATTGTGGTGATGGAACATCACAAGGTAATGCATCAGCATGCTGCGCAAATTGCACAAGCGATAAATGTAAGGAATGCTGCGCAGGAACAGGCGAATGCATGAAAAAGGATATGTCATCAGGAACAGGTACTGATGTGAATCATAAATGTGATATGACAAAACAGTGCAGTAAGAAAGGTGAAGGTTCATCTGACAACACACAAAATTGCTGCAGCAAGAAATAATCAGTTGTTTTTCAATAATGGCAGGACGAAATTTGTCCTGCCATCTTTTTTTAATTATTCATGTACATGAAACAACTTATCACAATATCGGCTCTTCTGTTTATGCTGATTTTCAGTGCACAAACGAATGCTCAGATCAAGGAACTCCTTGTCGGTGTAGATGGATTTACATGTTCATTATGCGCAAAAGGAGTAGAGGGACAGTTCAAAGCTTTGGACTATGTTAGCTCTGTAGAAACGGATTTGAAGAACACAACATTTACAATCCGGTTTAAGAACAACATGACTGTTAATCTGAAAGAAATAATGGAAGCAGTCAGTGACGGAGGCTTTACAGTCAGAGATATTTTGGTTGAAGGCAACGGTGTAATCAAGATTGTTGAGGATGGAATTTATTCAATAAAAACAGAAAACTCATCCGATCTGAAACTCCACGGCTTAAAGACAGAACTTGAAGAAAACGATAAAGTAAATTTCAAGGGCAAGGTGTCTGAAGATACAAAGAGTGTTGATGTGAGTGAGATCCGCAAGATCTAATTCTCGCTTTACATAATTTCAATTTTGCATTCCGCCGGAGTACCAAACTACTCAGAGACTCCACAAAGTGGCAGGCCGGCGGGGGCAATATTTTCAACTTCTAATTTTTAATTTTCAATTGCTCTTCACGGGCTTACCACACTCACAAAGTTCGTCGCATTATTATCAGCAATTGAAAAATCCGTTCCGTCAACAAAGTTGTCCCCGTTGAGATCGGTCACAACGTAACCGCTGACAAATCCTGTCGCATCATTGTCAATTGAGCTTAAGTCCGTAGCATCAACTGAGCCGTCTTTGTTCACATCTCCGGAGTAAACCGCAAATTCCACAGGCGATGAATCAATCTGTTTCATATTATCTCCGAATGCCTTTGTTGCGGCAGTCGTGAAGTCGTAGTTCATTAAACCTGAAGCAAATGCTTGCGTTGTCTTGCTCCACGTCTCGAGCGAATTTCTGTGCTTGACTTGTATGTAGTAATTCACACCGTTTGATGCATTGGTAAAATTCACCGCTGCCTGGCCGGCAGAATTGAAGACAGCCAACGATGAATCAACTTTGGCGTAGGGATTTGTGCTGTTTCTCATATAGACTCTCACTGTGTCCTGAACCGTCGTGTTTGTCGCCGGATTGTAGAATCCTTCAACAAGCATTGTGAGATTGAGAATCTTGTTGAGCGTAAGTCCGTTGCTTGGCCTGAAGTTACCGTGCGGCAGAGGATTATAAACATTGTAGTATTTCCACGGTCCGAGCTTTTGGTAAGGATTGCTCGCAAGATCATAATGAACCCTTGCTCTCCACTTGTACAGCTTGCCTGTCTGAAGTCCGGCAATGTCATGGAAGATCTCGGTTCCCGTCAATCCGAGATTTGTAAGAGTCCCCGTTCCGGTTGAGCCCGTACCGTTGCCTACAACAGCGCCGCTGAACGGATTTCCGTTCGTCTTATACTCGTGGCTTATCTTTGCTTTCGTCCTGCCGAACGGGCTTCTGGCAAACATGGCGAGTTTGACCTGGCCATTGTTATAAGTAAGTCCGCCTGATCCGATCACAGTGCTTGAACCCGAGGCATATTGCTGAACCGTTGCCCTGGAGTTTCCGCTTCCGCCTCCGCCGTAATAAACAAACGTCTTGCCCTCCTGCGATAGTCCGCCGTTGAATCTGTATGCACCCGCAATCACGTCGCTGTAACCGTCGCCGTTTACATCTCCCGCCGATGATACCGACACACCAAAGTTCGCGTTTGCAGTATTGCTTTCAATTGTCCACGCCGGAGTTGTGCTCAGCCCTGTCTGCGACCCGTAATGAACCTGCGCCTTACCTTCGTCGGTCTGTCCGTTTTCAAAATTCATTGCACCGACAATCACATCGTTGTATCCGTCGCCGTTTACATCTCCTGCTGTTGCCACAGATATTCCAAGATTAGTTAAGGTCTGATTTCCCTGAACTGACCATGAAGCGGATGTACTGATGCCTGATGCTGACCCATTGAAAACAAATGCCGCACCTTCGAGGAACTCCGGATTTGAATATGAACTTGCACCGACGATAATGTCGCTGTAACCGTCACC